>DASTGK010000142.1:0-6171 GCA_035719085.1 Anaeromyxobacteraceae bacterium | reverse complement strand
GAGGAGCAGCGGCGCCTCGCCCCCGCCGCGCGCCGCCGCCGCGTGGGCCAGGCCGAAGGCGGCGAGCAGGCGCGCCTCGGCCTCGGGCGTGAAGACGGCGCCCTTCCGGCCGCCGAGGGCACGGGCGCAGATCGCCTCGAGGAGCCTTCCGTCGACGGCGCCCGGCGCGGCGCGATCGTCCGCGTCGAGCTCGCTCCGCACCGGGCAGCCGGCGAGCGGGCCGCCGCCGTCGCCCGCGAGCCGACGCAGCGCCGCGGCGAGCTGGGCCGCCGGCGCGAGCCCGTCGAGGAGCTCGAGCGTGGAGGCCCGGCTCACGGCGCGGCCACCGCGTCGAGCGGCACGTCGAGGAGCGGCGCGCCGGCCGCCTCCGGGGCGTCGAAGTGCCACCACTCGGCCGGGTTGACGCGGAACCCCTCCGCCTCCATGGCGCGCCGCAGGAGATCGCGGTGGCGCCGCACCTCGGGCGAGACGCCGGCCGTCGCCCCGGCGCGCGCCTGGGGCACGAAGGCGTCGTAGGGCGTCGGGAGCGGCACCGGCGTGCCGTCGGTGCGCTCGATGGAGAGGTCGACCGCCGCGCCGCGGTTGTGGTTGGAGCCGGTGCGCGGGTCGGCGACGAAGCCGACCTTGGGCATGGCCCGCCAGAGCGCCCGCTGGACCGAGAGCGGCCGGTAGCAGTCGTGCAGGACGACCCGGTAGCCCTCGGCCCGCAGCCGCGCCGCCGCCCGCTCGAGCCGCGCCGCCACGGGCGGCAGGAGGAGGCAGCGCGCCTGCGGGTAGAGCGGCCGGCCCGTCACGTTCTCGGCCGTGGCATAGCGGACGTCGAGCCGCGCGTCGGCGAGGCGCGCCGCCGCGTCGGCGAGTTGGGGCGCCGCGAGCGGCAGGAGCGCGGCGAGGAGCGCGAGCACCGGCCGATTCTACGCGACCCGGGTCGGCCCAGGTCACGGCCATGGCCCGGAGGGTGCTCCGGCGTCGAATGCACTACCGGGTGGAGCCCCGGCCGCCCTACACTCCTCGTACGACGCTACCGGAGGACGCATGCGCCAGACCGCCATCGCCGCCGCCATCCTGCTCGCCATACCGCTGTGCACCGCCGCCGGCACCGAGGCGCTGCCGCCGGCCGGCGCCTACGGCGAGATCGACACCAAGCTCACCACGCAGACCATTCGCGCCCTCGCCAGCGAGGTGGGCGAGGCGCGCGACCGGGCGGTGGCGGCCGTGAAGGCGGCGCCGCAGCGCTACGCGCCGCCGGTCCTCATGGTCCTCTCGAAGATCCTCTTCGACCGAGGGGACAAGGACGAGGCGGCCTTCTGGTATTACGCCGGCCAGCTTCGGGGCCGATCGGACGCCAACCTGTGCCTCGACAAGTCGGCCGCGGCCGCGCTGGACGAGCTCAACCGGACCTTCGGCCCGCCCATCAACGAGCACGCCTTCAAGGACCGCGAGAAGCTGACGGCGCTCGTCGAGCGGGTCGTGACCTGGGATCGCGAGACGGCGCACGATTACGACCGCCGCTGGATCGCGCTGAGCGGCATGCAGGCGGTGCTCGCGAGCATGGGCGAGGGGCCGGCCGAAGCCGGCGCCGTGTCGGTGCCGCACGAGCGCTGGGACGAGGTGTCGGAGCAGACGCGGCGCGCGTACCTCGAGGACTTCAGGAAATACGTTGCCAGGCGCCCCGCTCAGTAGTGGCAGCTCGAGCAGTCCCAGGTCAGGCGCCACGCCTTGCCGTTCCTCAGGGTCACGTCGATCGTCCCGTTGACGTGCAGCGCCGGCGTGACGATCTGCGTCCCCAGGTCGTTGGCGACGTCGCCGTGGCAGAGCGTGCAGGCGGTGCCGCCCGGGTGCGACTGGTGGAGCCCGGTCGTCGCCGGCACGGCGTGGCAGGTGCCGCAGGCGGCCTGCGTGCCGTCCACCTTCGTCCAGACGGGCGCCTTGTTGGAGCCCTGGCTCGCGAGCGTCGCCCCGTGGCAGTAGGAGGTGGCGCACGAGGCGCTGGCGGCGGTGGGCGCCGCGTAGCCGGGATCCTTCACCGCGCCCAGGAGCGCCGGGTCGGTGCCAGTGTAGCCGGTGACCGTCACCACGCCGTCGCCGTGGCCCGGCGCGAAGACCTCCGCGGGCTTCACGTGGCAGGCGGTGCAGTCGAAGGGCTGGGCCAGCCCGTGCGCCGCGGTGACGTGCGACTGGTGGGCGCCGACGCCGGGCGCGGTGGTGGCGGTCTCGCCGCTCGTGGCGCGGGGCGGCGCCGCGTTGGCGGCCGAGCCGTGGCACCCGGAGCAGGTCGTCTTCCAGGAGGCGCTCGGGTCGCCCGCCTCGGCGGGCCGGGCGCTGCCGCAGGCCGTCGAGCCGAGCCCGAGCGCCACGAGCGCGACGAGCGCGACGAGCGCGGCGGCCTGGAGCGGGCGGGACGTCGTCCGGAGGGCGTCACCACGAGTCGTTCGAGGGTGCATGGCCGGAAGGTACCGCCGGCCGCTCGCCCAGTCCACGCCGCCGCGATGCCCGGCACACCTGATCCAGATCAAACAGGAGAGGTTCGGCAAACTTTGCCGCATCAAGGAATGAACTCGCAGTTCGTGCGCCGGCCCGCGCGAGCTCGGCGGGTCCGCGCCCGCCAAGTGGCCGTTCCGACGCGGTGCCGCTCTCCGGTCCGACCCCGCCGACGTGGCACCTCGTAAGCATGCGCGGGATTGACGCGCCGCCGTCACCGGGCGGCCGCCGCGGTTCATGTCCCACGATTCATAGACATCTCGGAGATCACCATGCTCAAGGGCACACTTCGGCGAGCCAGCCTCGCCGTCCTGCTGAGCGCCATCACGGCCTGCACCGGCAGCAAGGGCGACCAGGGCGCCCCCGGCGTCAGCACCGGCACCGTCAGCGGCAAGCTGACCTGGGTCGTCGGCAGCAGCACCTTCCCCGCCACCGGCGTCGCGGTGTCGTTCCTGCCGGACGTCGGGGTCACCGCGACCTCCGACGCGACCGGCGCCTACACGGCGACCCTCCCGGTCGGCGTCTACTCGGTCGTCTTCCAGGGCAACGCCTTCGCCAAGGCCCAGACCGACGGCGTCTCCGTCGTGGCCGGCAACACCTACGGCCTCGACAAGGTGCTCGTCGCCAACAACCCGCTGGTGGTGACCTCGGCCGTGAGCGCCGACGCGGTCGGCTTCGGCCAGACCGTCCCGCTCGCCGTGAACGTCTCCGGCGGCACCGCCCCCTACACCTACAGCTGGGCCGCGCTCAGCCCCGACATGAACCCGACGGCGGCGGCGCTGACCGGCGCCACCACCGCGACGCCCTCCTTCACGACCGGCGGCTTCGCCGAGATCGTGGCCGGCATGAAGGTGGCGAAGATGGCCGCGCTGCCGACGCGCCCCGGCTTCGTGGGCATCTCCACCACGCAGAAGCAGTACATGACCTACAACTTCACCTGCACCGTCACCGACGCGGTCGGCTTCACCAAGTCCGTCACCGTCGCCGTCTCGCCCGTGACCCTCACGGTGAGCGCGCCGACCGGCCCCGCGACCTTCTCCACGGGCCTGGCGCAGGTGCCGGGCGTCGTGCCGGTCGGCCGGATGATGATCGCCAGCTTCCCCGGCAACACCGCCGACCTGACGGCCTCCTTCACCGTGCCGTCCGGCTCCGCGGCGACGCTGAAGGGCGCCGCCACGGCCTTCCCGTACTTCACGCCGGACAAGCCCGGCAGCTACGGGCTGAACGGCCTCACCGTCGTGGCCGGCACCTTCACCGGCGCGTCGAAGACCTGCGGCGTCTGCCACACTGGCGCGCTCCAGGCCTCGGTCAACGCCAAGTTCGACGAGTGGGCCAACTCGGCGCACGGCAACTACTTCTTCAAGACCGGCGTCCCCGCCGGGCTCGACACCACCATCCCGAACGCGACGACCATCTTCGCGGCCGGCATCGACGGGGCCATCGGCAAGTTCTACTCCCAGTCCTGCCTCGGCTGCCACACCGTGGGGTACGACGCCACGCCGTCGGCGCAGAACAACGGCTTCGACGACCTGGCGAAGAGCCTCGGCTGGAAGTTCCCCGACGTGTCGACCGTCGACTACACCCGGTACGCGACCGCGGTCCCGGGCCAGCTCCAGCAGATGGCCGGCATCCAGTGCGAGAGCTGCCACGGGCCGCTCAGCCAGCACCAGGGCGGCTTCGCCACCACGCTGAAGCCGAAGGCCGAGTTCGCCGCCGAGACCTGCAACGTCTGCCACGACGCGCTCACGCACCACGACAAGGGCTGGATGTACCAGCAGTCGAAGCACGCCGACTCGTCGCTCGCCATGCTCGAGGCGACCGTCGAGGGGCGCGGGGCCTTCGCGGCGCACTGCGGCCGCTGCCACTCGGCCCAGGGCTTCGTCACCTGGCTGTCGCAGCAGCAGTGCGGCAACCCCGGCTCCATCGCCATCCCCGACGCCTCGAACACGCAGTGCAACCCGGCCACCGCCGTCCCGGCGACGGTCGCCTTCCTGCAGGGGCTCGGGCTCACCACCGCGCAGGTGCAGCCGCAGACCTGCCAGGCCTGCCACGACCCGCACACCACCACGCTCCGCGTCGAGGACGCCACCAAGCTCCTCCCCTCGGGCTTCTCGGTGACCGGCGCCGGCTCGGGCGCGCTCTGCATGATGTGCCACAACAGCCGCAACGGCGCGCACGGTGACGCCGTCGCCGTGACCGCCTTCACGGCGCCGCACGCCGCCGACCAGTCCGACGTCTTCATGGGCCAGAACGCCTACTTCGTCGGCGCCTCCACCGTGTCCGGTCACACGGCCGTGGCCGACACCTGCGTCGGCTGCCACGTGGCCATCGTGCCCTCGACCCTCACCTCGTCGACGACGTTCCCGAACCACTCCTTCGGGACCGACACCAGCATCTGCGTCAAGTGCCACTCGGCCGGCACGGCCGGCGGCGCGGTGGACGGCGCGGCGCTCCAGGCCGCGGTGATCCAGTCCATCGCCAACCTCGACGCCGCCGCGGGCGCAGCCGTCGTCAACCGGCTCGCCGCCCTGGCACCCGGCGGGACGCTCTCGGCGGTCCTCTTCAACGCCGACCCGGCGCACGACGAGTCGACGGCCGCCGCGGTCACGCTGCCCGCCGCGCCCACCAAGGTCGCCTTCTACGAGATCCACGGGCAGATCGGCGTGGTCATGACGCTCCCGAGCGCCATCAGCGTGCCCTACCCGTCGGGCGCGCGGACCGACTCGATCGTCTACGCGCAGCTCGGCAACGTCCGCTTCACGCCGTCCGGCGGCGCGGTGCAGCCGGCCTTCGCGCTGACCGCGGCCTCGGGCCCGCAGACCTTCGACGCGAAGAACGTCACGCTCGTGAAGGCCCTGTGGAACCGGTTCCTCATCCACGGCAAGTCGGGCGCCTCGGCCGCCAACGCGCTGCCGCCCGGCGAGGACGAGGGCGCCAAGGCGAGCGCCATCCACAACCCGCGCTTCTCGCAGGCGGCCCTCTCGGCGGCGCAGACCGCCGTGACCGGCCTCTTCTAGCCGCGCCCCGACGTCCGCAGCACCCGGGCCCGCCGGCGCCACCGCGCGTCGGCGGGCCCGCTCGTCTCCGGGAGCCGCCCCGGCCCCGCCCGCGGGGCGGAAACTGGAGTTGTCGGATCGCTCCGTTAGGATGGCCTCGGTCGTCGGGGCCCCTGGGACCCGCCCACCGGGGTGCGCATGGCTCGCCGCGACCGCAGCCGATCAGGAAGCTCGATGACCTACACCGAGGAACGGGTGGCCGCCGAGACCGGCCGGGTGATGCTCGCGCTCTACCGGGCCGGCATGCAGGTGCGCGTCTGGCCGGACGCGATGTCCGGCCGGGCCAGCGCCCGCATCGTGGCCGGCCCGTCGGCCAAGCGGCGCGCCGCCGCCCCCCGCTCCGCGAGCGGCGTGGGCGACTCGCCGCTCGCCGCCATCTGCGCCGCCGTGGAGCGGCTCAACGAGCGGGCGGGCGCCATCGTCGTCCACCTGGACTGATCGGTCCGCCGCTGTCGGGTGCGCGAGCCCCCTCACCCCGGCCCTCTCCCCCGGTGGGCTCATGATTGATCACTTCTTCTTCGCCCGGAGCGCGACGGCGAGCTCGTAGCCGGCTTCGTAGTCGATGAGCTTTCGCCAGCCCTTGCTGAGGGTTCGCCAGCCCGGGTCGCCATTGTTCTTCAGGTGGCCGCCCAGG
>DASTGK010000141.1:0-4545 GCA_035719085.1 Anaeromyxobacteraceae bacterium | reverse complement strand
CGGGCCGAGGCGGCCTGCTCCTCGGCGGCGCGCGCGGCGAGCGCCCGCTCCGAGCGGGCCAGCACGGTGAAGGCCACGCCGACGAGCGGCACCACCGCCGCCGCGAGCGCGAAGAGCGCCAGGCGGCGGGCCAAGGTCACGCCGGCACCGCCGCGGCGCCGCCCGCGTCGACGAGGTGGACGCTCCCCTGGATCTTCTTGGCCTGGTGCTTCAGCTCGGCGGCGGCGCGGGCCAGCTCGGCGTGGCTGGCGAAGCGGCCCGGCGACGCCACCACGGTGGCGGCCGAGAGGGCCAGGAAGCCGAAGCGGCGGCGCGTGCCGAAGCGGTCGGCCGCCTCGATGTAGCCGCGCTCCCGGTCGACGCGGTCGTAGTAGAGCTGGATCACCCGGTCGAAGGCGGCGATGGCCTCGCCGCAGACGGCGCCGGCCCGCTCCGGCTCGGTCAGGAGCACGAAGTCGTCGCCGCCCACGTGGCCCAGGAAGGCGCCCGGCCCGCCCCGCGCCCCGACCACCTCGCGCAGGATGGCGGCCGTCTGCAGGAGCACGCCGTCGGCCTTGGCGTAGCCGTACGTGTCGTTGTAGGCCTTCAGGTTGTCGAGGTCGAGGTAGGAGAGCGCGAAGGGCACCTGCGCCGCGATCCGCTTCTCCACCTCCTGGTCGATGGCCTGGCCGCCCGGCAGCCGCGTCATGGGCGAGGCCTGCAGCGCGCTCTCGCGCCGGCGGATGACGGCGTCGACGCGCGCCACCAGCTCCTGCGCGTCGAAGGGCTTCGTCAGGTAGTCGTCGGCGCCGAGCCGCAGGCCGCGCACCTTGTCGGCCGTCTCGCCGCGGGCCGAGAGGAAGACGACGCCGAAGGGCTCGCGCGCCCGCTCCGGCGCCAGCTCCTCCAGCAGCCCGAAGCCGTCGCCGTCCGGCAGCGCCACGTCGAGCAGCACGAGCTGCGGCCGGCGCTCCTCGAGGAGCCGCCGCGCCCCGGCCCGGTCCCCCGCCTCGTCCACGGTGAAGCCGTGGGCCTGCAGCACCTCGGCGCAGATGGCCCGGATGCCGGCGTCGTCGTCCACCACCAGCACCCGCGCCCCGCCGCTCCGGCCGTGGCGCAGGAGCTCCTCCGCCGCCTCGCCGATCTGGGCCAGCGTGCAGGGGCGCGCCAGCAGCCGGTCGGCCCCGGCGCGGAAGGCCGCCTCGCGCGCCGCGCCGCCGCTGAAGGCGAGCAGCGCCGCGTGGCGGGTGTCGGCGTCGTGCCGGATCACCTCGCCGAGCGCCACGCCGCCCGGGCCGGGGTCGTAGACCACCACCGCCGGCCGGACCCGGCGCGCCAGCCCGAGCGCGTCCTCGGGCGTGGTGACGACGTGCACCCGGAAGCCGCGCAGCGCCAGGGCGGCGCGCACCAGCACGGCGGCGTCCGGCTGGTCCACCACCAGCGCCACCGGCGCCTCCCCGGCGGCGGGCGGCTCGCTCGGCGCCGGCGCGCCGGCGGGCGGCTCGAGCGGCAGCACCGCCACGAAGCGCACCCCCTCGGCGCCGCTCTCGGCCCAGATGGCGCCGCCGTGCGCCTCGACGATGCTCCGGCTGATGGAGAGGCCGAGGCCGGTGCCGCTCACCTGGCGCGTCCGCTCGGTGCGCGCCTGCTCGAACTTCTCGAAGATCCGCTCCAGGTCCGGCGCCGGGATCGGCTCGCCGGTGTTCCAGACGGTGAGCGCCGCCGCGCCGGTCACCGCCGGCGAGACGAAGAGGCGCACCTGGATGGTCCCACCCTCGGGCGTGAACTTGACCGCGTTGGTGAGCAGGTTGGAGAGCACCTGCCCGAGCCGGTTGGCGTCGCCGAGCGCCCGCACCGGCTCGGCCGGCAGCTCCACCTGGAGCGAGAGCCCCTTGGCGGTGGCGGCCGGCTGGTAGCGCTCGGTGGTCCCGGAGACCAGCTCGTCGAGGTGGACCACCTCGGCCTGCATCCGCTCCTTGCCGCGGGCCAGCCGCGACATGTCGAGCAGGTCGTCGACCAGCTGGTTGAGCTTCTCGGAGGACTCGCGCGCCAGCCGCAGGTAGCGGGTCTGCTTGGGGGAGAGCTCGCCCGCCAGCCCCGAGAGCACCAGGTCGAGCGCGCCCGCCACCGAGGTGAGCGGGGTGCGCAGCTCGTGGCTCATCACCTGGACGAACTCCTCCTTGCGCTCCTCCAGCCGCTTCTGCTCCGAGACGTCGCGCAGCACCACGGTGACGCCGGCCAGCCGCCCCTCGCGGTCGAGCACCGGCGTCACCACCGAGGAGAGCGTCCGGTCGAGCAGCCGCACCTCCTCGGCGACGAAGGCGCGCCCGCCGCTCGCCGGCGCCAGCCCGCGCACCAGGTCGAAGGGGTAGAAGCCGAGCGCGTCCTTGAGCCAGCGCACCGGCACCGGCCCCTCGTCGGCGGCGCCGAGCATGCGGCGCGCCGCCGGGTTGGCGATCGCCTCCTCGCCGCTGGCCGGCACCACCAGCAGGCCGTCGGCCATCCCCTCCACCACCCGCTCCAGCCGGTGGCGCTCGCCGAGCACCTTGTCGGCGAAGGCGGTGAAGGCGGCCCCCACCTCGTTGACGAGCAGGTCGAGCACCCGCGCGTCCCCCTCGTTGAAGGCGTCGGGGCGGGCGCTCTCCAGCACCACCACCCCGGCCGGCTTGCCGGCGAGGTGCACCGGCACCGTGAGGCGCGAGGAGAAGGCGGCCGCCACGCCGGCCCCGCCGCCGCCCGAGACGCGCAGCTGCAGCTCGCTCTCGGCCGGGGGCGCGCCGCCGAGCGCCGCCCAGGCGTCGAGCACGTCCTCGCGCGCCGCCAGCAGGGCCGTGTCGGCGAGGGCCGCCACCGGCCGGATGAGGAGCACCGGCGCCTCGAGCTCGGGCACGAGGAGCGCCACCGCCACGTCGCACGGCACGACGCGCGGCAGCCGCTCCACCAGCCGCTCCAGGAGCGACAGGTGGCTCTCGGCCACCCCCACGTCGCGCGCCACGTCGCTCGCCGCCTGCAGGGCCGCCTGGCGCCGCTCCATGTCGGCGTAGAGCCGGGCCCGCTCGCGCTTCAGGGACACCTGCTCCAGCGCCTGCGAGACGGCGAGGCGCAGGTCGGCGGTGTCCCAGGGCTTCACCAGGTAGCGGTAGACGCCCCCCTTGTTGATGGCGTCGAGCAGGTCGCGCGGATCGGTGTAGGCGGTGAGGAGGATGACGGTGAGGTCGGGCCGGAGCGCCCGCGCCCTGGCCGCCAGCTCGATGCCGGTGATGCCGGGCATGCGCTGGTCGGTGACCAGCAGGTCGATGGGGCGGGCCTCGAGGATGGCCACCGCCTCCTCGCCGCCGGAGGCCGTCAAGGTGACGTAGCCATCGGCTTCGGTGAAGGTCTTGCGGAGGAGCGACAGCACCTCCGGCTCATCGTCGACGAACAGGATCTGGTGGGTCATCCGGCCCCCCGCGGCTCCCCGGCCGCGTCCGGTGTCGCACAGGATACCACGGCGGACCCCCGGGGCCCGGCACGCCGCTTGCGGGGAACGCCGCGAGACGGCTATACATCGCCGCCCTTTCAGCCCTGGAAGCCCATGATCGCCCGCGAAAAGATCCGCAACGTCGCCATCGTCGCCCACGTCGACCACGGCAAGACCACCCTCGTCGACCACATGCTGCGGCAGGCCGGCATCTTCCGCACCAACGAGGCGGTGGTCGACCGGGTCATGGACTCGAACGACCTCGAGCGCGAGAAGGGCATCACCATCCTCGCCAAGAACACCGCGGTCACCTGGCAGGGCATCAAGATCAACATCGTCGACACCCCCGGCCACGCCGACTTCGGCGGCGAGGTGGAGCGGGCGCTGCGGCTCGTCGACGGCGTCCTGCTGCTGGTCGACGCGGCCGAGGGCCCCCTGCCCCAGACCCGCTTCGTCCTCTCCAAGGCGCTGGCGCTCGGGCTCCCCTCGGTGCTGGTGGTCAACAAGGTCGACCGGCAGGACGCGCGGGCCAAGGAGGTCCTCGACCTCGTCTACTCGCTCTACATCGACCTCGGCGCCAACGAGCACCAGATCGACTTCCCGGTGATCTACGCCATCGCCCGCGAGGGCAAGGCGGCCCACACCGTCCAGGGCGCCTTCGAGGCCGAGTCGCTCAAGCCGCTCTTCGACGCCATCCTCACCCACGTGCCGCCGCCGCCCGCCGGCGACGCCACCCACGTGCAGATGCTGGTCGACAACCTCGACTACGACGACTACGTGGGCCGCCTCGCCATCGGCCGGATCAACTCCGGCGTGCTGCACGAGGGCGACCAGATCGCCGTCATGCGCGACGAGGGCAAGGTCGTCCAGGCCAAGGTGGTGCGGCTCTACGCCTACGACGGCCTGAAGCGGGTCGAGGTGAAGGACGCCGGCCCGGGCGAGATCGTCTGCATCGCCGGCGCCGAGGAGATCGGCATCGGCGACACCATCGCCGACCCGGCCAACCCGGTGGCGCTCCCGCGCATCAGCGTCGAGGAGCCGACCATGTCGATGGTCTTCAAGGTGAACGACGGCCCCTTCGCCGGCAAGGAGGGCAAGTACGTCAC
>DASTGK010000140.1:0-7019 GCA_035719085.1 Anaeromyxobacteraceae bacterium | reverse complement strand
GGGGCCGGCTCGAGGCGCTGCACCGCGCCGAGGCCATCTCGCAGGAGCGGTACGACGCGGCCGTGGCCCAGCGGAGCGAGGCGACCGCCGCGCTGGAGGCCGCGCGGGCCCAGCTCGCCAGCGCCGGCGAGGCGCGCCGCACGGCCGAGGGGCGCGTGCAGGAGGCGCTCGGCAGGCTCGAGGGGTCGACGCCGATCGACGCGCAGATCGCGGCGGCGCGGGCCCGGGTGAAGGCGGCCCAGGCGCAGCTCGACCTGGCGCGGAACCAGCTCGGCTACGCGCGGGTGACGGCGCCGGCCGACGGCGTCGTGTCGCGCCTCGCGGCGCGCGAGGGCGGGCTGGTGGCGGCCGGCCAGGTGATGGCCCAGCTCGTGCCGAGCGAGGCCTACGTGGTCGCCAACTTCAAGGAGACGCAGCTCGCTCGGATGCGCCCCGGCCAGCCGGTCGAGGTGGACGTGGACGCCTATGACGGCGTGGCGCTGCGCGGGGTGGTGTCGAGCCTGTCCGGAGGCACCGGGGCGCGCTTCTCGCTCCTGCCGCCCGACAACGCCTCGGGGAACTTCGTGAAGGTGGTGGAGCGGGTGCCGGTGCGGATCCAGCTCGTCGACCCGCCCGCCGGGGTGGCGCTCCGCGCCGGCCTCTCGGCGACCGTGACGGTCAAGGTGCGCTGATCCCGACCCGGAGTCGTTGCGCTCGCTCGACCCGACCCGGAGTCATTCTGGTCGTGGTCGCGTGCCCATCCCTCCCCGCGACGGGCTACGACACCACGTCATTTCAGGTAGATGGGCGCGAAGGCGAGTCCTGAAAGATCCGGCCCGGCGCTGCGTAGTACCGGCGACCCCCGGAGGTCGCCATGCGCCCACTCGTCGCCGCCCTACTCCTCGCAGCATCCCTCCCCGGCCGCGCTGCGGACCAGCATCAGCCGACGCGCGCCTACGCCCTGAGCCCGGGCACGGACGGGCGGCTGCTCGACTGCACGCTGAAGGTTGGCCCCCGCGACCGGGTGGCCCAGGACGGCGACCTCGTCATCCCCGCGGGCGCGTCGGTCGAAGCGGCCTTCGCGCTGCGCGGCAGCGTCATCGTCCGGAGCGGAGCGCGCGTCGAGAAGGCGGTCGCGGCCGGCGGCTCGGTCGTCGTGGAGGGCGGGGCCGTCGTGGAGAAGGAGGCCGTGGCCCTTTCCGGCGACGTGCGCGTGGAACCGAACGGCCACGTCCGTGGCGAGGCGGTCAGCCTCGGCGGTCAGGTCAAGATCGCCGGGGGCGGCCGGGTCGACGGTGACGTCACGAGCCTGAACCTGCAGCTCGGCGGCACCAACCTGGCGCGGCTCATCCTGGACCAGATCGGCACGCAGGGCCCGTGTCGCGTCGAGCCGGAGAAGGACGCCGCGAAGCGGTGACGACGGCGGCGCTCCGTCAACCGAAGGCCTCGCACGGCACGCCGTGCGCGACGCGCAGCAGGTAGGTCCCACGCGGGAACAGGACGTCGCGAACGCCCTGCCTCAGCTTGCCGAGCGCGGCGCGGTAGGAACGCAGGAACTCGCCGAGCCGTCCGATCGCCTCCAGCCGTTTCGCCGGGTCCCGCGACGCAAACCGCGGATTCAAGGTGCGGCTCGGCTCCTCGGACACAGCCCGCGACATGGGGTCCTGCGCGAGCGCACGCTCCGCGCCGAGGAAGCGCCGGCCCGCCGCGGCGGCCGCGCTCGTCAGGTCCCCTTCCCGCTCCGCCAGCCCCCGCGTGACGAGGTCCCGGAACTCCTCCGCGAAAGCGAACCCCGGCGGCGTCTCGAGCTCGAGCTCGACGCGCTCCGGCATCCTGCCCTTCTTGCGGAAGAAGAAGCTCGGGCGCTCGACGGTGAAGGGGCCGGCACCGATGAGCTCCGGCGCCGACCAGAGGCCGGGCCACTCCCGCCCGCTGCGGACGAGGCCGGCAGCGACGGGGTTCGCCAGCGTGTACACGGACTTGTCGACGACGTCGCACGGCTCGAGCAACAGCACGGCGGAGGTGGTCCCCGCTCCCCAGAAGGTCTCCTTGTGGCCGATCGCTGCGTTGATCGCGCGCCCCACGAGGCTACAGAGGTACCGGTTGAAGGCCGGGAGGCGAGCGTGGGGATCGGTGACGACCGCGTGAAAGTGGTCCGAGAGGACGCAATAGGCGTGGACGAGGACACCGTAGCGCTGGGCGGCCACCGCGAGGACGTACTGGAAGATGGCATTGGTGAGCGGCGACGGCCGGAGCAGGAATTGGCGCTCCACGCATCGGCGCGTGACGAGGTAGGTCGCTCCTGGGAGAACCTGGCGAGGGGCCGTCATGTCTGGCAGCGGGGCAGGAAGCGTGCCCGCGCTAACCACGCGTCACGAGGCCGATCGCCGCTTCGTGGTCGGCCGCGGCGCGGCCGCCAGTCCGTGTGCTGCCCGGCGGCCCACACGACTCGGCCCACACGACTCCGGGTCGGGAGGAACGGGGAGGAACGAAGGAGGAGGATGGGGGCATGTGCGCGACGTGCGCCTTGAACCCCCGGCACGCTTGCCTCATCATCCGCGCCCGCCGCGCCCCGTGAACGGCGCGGCGCACACGAGGAGCCCGCAGAAATGTCCGCACCGCCCCCCACCGCCAACCGCGACGCCTTCGCCTCGACCCTGGGCGCCTTCGCCGCCACCGTCGGCTCGGCCATCGGCCTCGGCAACATCTGGAAGTTCCCCTTCCTCACCGGCCAGAACGGCGGCGCCGCCTTCGTCCTCACCTACCTCCTCGCCGTGGCCATCGTGGGCCTGCCGGTCATGGTGGCGGAGCACGTCATCGGCCGGCGCATGCGGCTCAACGCGGTCCACGCCTACGAGCGGGTGGTCCCCGGCCAGCCCTGGTGGTCGGTCATCGGCTGGGCCGGCCTCGTCGCCGCCGTCCTCATCATGGCCTTCTATACGGACGTGGCCGGATGGGTCTTCGCCTACGTCTTCAAGTCCTTCGCTGCGCTCCTCGGCGGCCCCGCCCTCGGCCCGGAGTCGTTCGGCCGGCTGGCCGGCGGCACCTGGGAGCCGCTCCTCTGGCAGGCCGGCGTCCTCGTCCTCACCACCACCATCATCGCCGCGGGCGTCTCCAAGGGGATCGAGAAGGTCACCAAGACCCTCATGCCGCTCCTCTTCGGGCTGCTCGTCGTCTGCGACCTGCGCGCGCTCACGCTCCCCGGCGCCCTCGCCGGCGTCGACTACCTGTTCCACCCCGACCTGACCAAGCTCACGGGCGGCGTCCTGCTCGCGGCGCTCGGCCTCGCCTTCTTCAAGCTGTCGCTCGGCATGGGCACCATGACCACCTACGGTTCCTACCTGCCGGACCAGGTGCGCATCGTCCCCAACGCGGCCCGCGTGGCGCTGGCCGACACGCTGGTCTCGCTCCTCGCCGGCCTGGCCGTCTTCCCGGCTGTCTTCGCCTTCGGCGGCACCCCGGCCGGCGGCCCCGGGCTCCTCTTCAACACCATCCCGCTCATCTTCGCCAAGATGCCGGCGGGCGGCCTCTTCACCGCGGTCTTCTTCGTGCTCACCGCCATCGCCACCATCGGCGCCATGGTGAGCCTCATCGAGGTGCCGGTGGCCTGGGTGGTGGAGCGCGGCCACGCCAGCCGTCCGGCGGCGGCGGCCATCACCGGCGTCGTCATGTTCGCCCTCGGCGCGCTGGCGACGCTCTCGCAGAGCCCCGTGCTCGCCGAGGTGAAGCTCTTCGGCAAGGGCTTCTTCGACCTCTTCGACTTCGCGTCCTCCAACGTGCTCCTGCCGGTGGGCGGCCTCGCCATCGCCGTCGTGGCCGGCTGGTCGCTGCCGGCCCGCGTCTTCGCCGAGGAGATGGACAAGGGCTACGGCGCGGCGCCGTGGCACGGCCGGTTCGTCCACGGCCTCGTCCGCTTCGTGGCGCCGGTGCTCATCCTGCTCATCCTGCTCAACAGCCTGGGCGTCATCCGGCTGGCGTAGCGATTGCGGCGCATTGCCGCAGACGCTGTCAGTCACCCGCCCCAGTCACCCGACCCGGAGTCGTTGCTGGCGCGACTCCTCGTCGGGCGTTTGCTGAACGACTCCGGGTCGGGATCCGGGGTCGGGATCCGGGTCGGGCGGGTGGGCAACTACTCCGGGTCGGGCGTCGGGCTGTCGAGCGCGCCAGAGGCTGTGGGGCATTCCCCGGGTGGGTTATTCAACAGCCTCCTACCGCCGCGCCCTCGTCAGCGGCCCCTTGAAGACCCGGAAGAGGAGCCAGAGGCTCGGCACCAGCGTCACCGCCCCGGCGGCGAGCGCGCCGAGGAGCAGCACCTGCGTCCGCGCCGGCGCCGCGGCGGCGGCGATCGTCAGGTCGGGCACCACCAGGTACGGGTACTGCGCGGCGCCCCACCCGGCGACGATGAGCGCCACCTGCGCCGCCGCGAAGATCCGGGCCGCCTCGACCCGCCGCGTGAGGAGCGCCCAGAACGCCGCCACCGCCGCCGCGCCGGTGGCGGCGTGGAGCGGCAGCGTCCAGGGGCGCGAGGTGAGCCCGGCAAAGACGAGCGGCGCGTCCCACCAGGAGAGGGCGGCGGCCGCGAGCGCCGCCGCGAAGACCACCGCCCCCGCCGCGACCGCCCTCCAGCGGAAGTCGTCGCGCAGGTCGCCCACCGCCTCGACCGCCAGGTATGCGGCGGCGAGGAAGGCGAAGAGGGCCGCCGCCAGGACGCCGGTCGCCACCGAGAACGGCGAGAGCCACGCCATCGGGCCCGAGAGCGGGACGCCGCCCGGCCCGAGCCGCAGCCGACCCGAGGCGAGCGCCCCCACCACCGCGCCGAGCATGAGCGGCGCGAGCACGCTCGAGGCCGAGAAGGCGAGCCCCCAGCGCGCCTGCACCTCGTCGCGCGCGTCGTCGTAGGCGCGGAAGGTGAACGCGGCGCCGCGCAGCACGATGCCGAACAGGAGCACGGTCAGCGGCACGAAGAGCGTGGTGGAGACGGCGGCGAAGGCGGGCGGGAACCCGGTGAAGAGCACCACCACCACCAGGATGAGCCAGACGTGGTTGGCCTCCCAGATCGGCCCGATGGCCTCCTCCACCAGGGCGCGCTGCGCCTTCTTGCGCGGGCCGCTGGCCAGCAGGTCCCAGATGCCGCCGCCGTAGTCGGCGCCCCCGAGGAGCGCGTAGGCCACCAGCGCCACCAGCACCACGCCGCCGAGCGCGATCTCGGTGCTCACGGCGTCCCCTCCGCGGCCCGGACCGCCGGCGCGGCGTGCAGGATCTGGCGCCAGAGGAGCAGGCCGACCATGACCGCCAGGAAGACGTAGAGGACCAGGAAGGCGAAGAGCGGCACCGCCAGGCTCGCCATCGGCGTCACCGCGTCGGCCGTCCGCATCACGCCCCAGATGGTGAAGGGCTGCCGGCCCCACTCGGTGACGAGCCAGCCGGCCTCGAGCGCCAGGAAGCCGGCCGGCCCCGCCGCCACGAGCGCGCCGAGGAACCACCGGGCGTCGGGCAGCGCGCGCCGCCGCCAGGCGAGGAGCGCGGCCAGGGCCGCCAGCCCCGCCATGGCGGTGCCGAGGCCGACCATCACCTGGAAGGCGAGGTGCACCTTGAGCGGGTCGGGCCAGGTGTCGCGCGGAAACTCGTTCATCCCCTTCACCTCGGCCGCCGGGTCGTGGAACGCGAGGAGCGAGAGGCCGGACGGCAGCTCGACGGCCCAGCGGGTCACGCCGGCCTCGGCGTCGGGGAGGCCGCCGATGCGCAGCGGCGCGTGGGCCTGCGTCTCGAAGTGCCCCTCGAGCGCCGCCAGCTTGAGCGGCTGCGTCACGGCGATGCCACGCGCTGAGAAGTCTCCGGAGAGCGGCTGCACCAGCGCGGCGACCGCGGCCACCGGCAGCGCGATGCCGAGCGCCGCCCGGTGGAACCGATCGCCCGGGGCGCGCCGCAGGAAGAAGGCGTGGATGCCGGCCACGGCGAAGGCGGTGGCGGCGTAGCTCGAGACGAGGACGTGCACCACCTCCTCGACCCAGCCGTCCGGGAACATGGCCCGCACCGGGTCGACGCCCTCGGCGCGCCCCAGCACCACGTCGAAGCCGGCCGGGTGGTTCATCCAGGCGTTGGCGAGCGTGACGAAGAAGGCCGAGAGCGCGCCGGCCACCGCCACCAGCACCCCGCTCGCCAGGTGGAGCCGCGGCGACACCCGCTCGCGCCCGTAGAGGAAGAGGCCGAGGAAGATCGCCTCGGCGAAGAAGGCGAACCCCTCGAGCGAGAAGGGCATGCCGATGATCGGCCCGGCGAACGCCATGAAGCGCGGCCAGAGCAGGCCGAGCTCGAAGCTGATGACGGTGCCGGACACGGCGCCGACGGCGAAGAGGATGGCCACCCCCTTGGCCCAGCGCTTCGCGAGCTCCAGGTAGGCCGGGTCGCGGGTGCGCCGCCAGCGCCACTCGGCCAGCACCATGAGCAGCGGCATGGCGACGCCGACGGCCGCGAAGACGATGTGGAAGGCGAGGCTGAGGCCGAACAGCGCGCGGGCGGCGAGGAGGTCGGGCATCGGGCGCTGTCTTAACGCGCCGCGCCGCGCGATCAAGCGCCAAGGGGACGCACCGTCCGAGCGGGCGGCGCGGACCCGGGGCGAGGCGTGCCGCCCCGGCGTCCGCGCGGGAAGTTCACCGTCCGGCCGCGGCGCCGGTCACTTCGCCTTGTGCGCGTGCACCTTCGCCACGAGCGCGGCGTCGGGGCTGGCGTGGCACTTCTTGCAGAAGGCCGAGCCCGGCAGGACGAGGCCGGCCGCCATGGCCGCCGCCCGGTCCTTCATGACGTTCATCGCCTTGTAGTCGGCGCCGCCGCCGTGGCAGCCCTCGCAGTCGAGCCCCTTCGCCTGGTGGGGCGAGGCGGCCCAGGACTCGTACTGGAGCTTGTGGCACATCTTGCACTTCTCGGCGCCGACCTTCGCGTGCTCGGCGGCGGCCGGCGCAGCGGGCGCGGGCGCCGGCGTGGCGGCCGGGGCGGCGGGCTTCGCGGGCTCGACGGCCTTGGCCGGAGCCGCGGGCTTGGCC
>DASTGK010000139.1:0-5200 GCA_035719085.1 Anaeromyxobacteraceae bacterium | reverse complement strand
GCTGCGTCGAGGGCTCGACCGTCAACACGTCTCGAGGAGGAGCCCTGCAGGTCGACCTGCCGCGCTCCTTCCGCGCGAAGGAGCGCCAATGAACCGTCGGAACTTCAGCACCGCCGAGATCTCGGAGGCCCTGCGGGCGCTCGAGGCAGGCGTTCGCGTTCCCGAGGTGTGTCGCCGCCTCGGCGTCTCCGAGCTGACCCTGGGCCGCTGGCGGCACAAGGCGGGGCTCCTCAGGAAGCCCGACCAGCCGGTGACGCCGGTGATGCTCGACGTCGAACAGGCCAACAACCGCATCGCCGGCCTGGAGCACCGCCTGGAGGCCTTGCGGCAGGTGCTCATCACCATGCTCGGGCCGGAGGATCTGGAACGGGCGGCCAGGCTCCTCGAGGTCAGCCTGCCCGCGAGCGCCATGCGGGCCAGGCGGATCCTGGGGCTGCCGCCCCAGCCTGCCCAGGACCCGGCAGGGCTCGTGTCCGGCGAAGCCATGCCCGGGCGTTCACGTCCGAGGTCAATCCCGGCGTGCCAGGCCGACAAGAGGTGAGAGTGGTCGGAGCCCTCACCCCACCCGCAGCAGCACGGCCTCCGGCGCCTCTGCGGCCTGACGGGCCTGGGCTCCCTCCCGCTGCAGCTCGGCGGCCCGGCCGCCGCGCGCCAGCATGAGGTAGAGGACCGGCACTGCGTAGCGAGAGAGCAGGGTGGCGGCCACCGCGCCGGCCATGAGCGCCACCGCCAACCCCTGGAAGATGGGGTCGGCCAGCATGACGGCACTGCCCACGATGACGGCCGCCGCCGTGAGCGCCATGGGGCGGAAGCGGACCAGCACCGCCTCCTCCACCGCGGCCGCGAGCGGCATCCCCTCGCGCAGCTTCAGCTCGGCGAAGTCGACGAGGATGATGCTGTTGCGCACCACGATGCCGGCGCCGGCGATGAAGCCGATCATGCTGGTGGCGGTGAAGAAGGCGCCCCACAGGCCGTGCGCCGGCAGGATGCCCACGAGCGACAGCGGCACCGGGGCCAGGATGACGAGCGGCATGGTGAAGCTCTGGAACCAGCCGACCATGAGCACGTAGATGAGGAGCATCACCGCCGCGAAGGCGAGGCCGAGGTCGCGGAAGACCTCGAGCGTGATGTGCCACTCGCCGTCCCACTTGATGGCCGGCGCCTCGGTGGAGAGCGGGTGGGAGAGGCCGAGCCGCTCCACCGGCTCGCCCCGGTCGCCGCGCAGCCCGGCCAGCCTGGGCTCGAGCGCCCGCAGGGCGTAGAGCGGGCTCTCGATCTCGCCGGCCAGCTCGCCGGTGACGTAGGCCACCGGCATCAGGTTCTTGTGCTGGATCTCCGGCGCCTGGCGCGCCTCGGCCACCCGCACCAGCTCCGAGAGCGGGACGAGGCCGCGCGCGCCGGGGACGGAGAGCGAGAGGAGCTGGTCGAGCCGGCTGCGCCAGGCCGGCGCCAGCTGCAGGACGAGCGGCACCTGGGCGGCGCCGCGCTCGACGTGGAAGGTGCCGAGCGGCGCGCCGAGGCCGGCGGCGGCGAGCGTCTGGATCACGTGGGCCGGCTGCACGCCGTGCAGCGCCGCCTTCTCGCGATCGACCGCGAGCTCGAGCTTGGGCGCGGTGGCGTTGAGCGTCGAGTCGACGTCGACGATCCCCTTCACCTCGCCGAAGGCCCGGCGCACCTCGCCGGCCAGCCGGTCGCGCTCGGCGGCGCTCGGGCCGTAGACCTCGGCCACCATGGTGGCCAGCACCGGCGGGCCGGGCGGGATCTCGACCACCTTGAGCCGGGCCTGCGACGGCGCCAGGAGCCGCTCCAGCTCCGGACGCAGCCGGACGGCCAGCTGGTGGCTCGAGGCCGCGCGCTCCTTCCGCGGCACCAGGTTCACCTGCAGGTCCACCTGCTCCGGCGCCTCGCGCAGGAAGCCGTGGCGCACCATCCCGAGGAAGGTGAACGGGGCGGCGACGCCGGAGTGGACCAGCACCGCCTCCACCTCCGGCTCGGCCAGGAGCTGCCGCGCCGCCCGCTGCCCGAGCGCCAGCGCCTCCTCGCGGGCGGTGCCGGCCGGCAGGTCGAGCAGCACCTGCAGCTCGCTCTTGTCGTCGAAGGGGAGCATCTTCACCTTCACCGCGCCGGTGGCGAGCAGCGACACCGCGCCGGCGAGGAGCAGCCCCACCGCGCCCAGGAAGGCCCAGCGGACCCGCGGGCGCACGAGGAGCGCGCGGACCACCCGCCGGTCGAGGCGGGCGAGCCGCCCCTCGGGGGCGCTCTCGGCGTGGGCCGAGGGCGCGTCGGCCACCGGCTCCGGCGCGTCGCGCGACGGATCGGCGGGGTGGAGTCCGGTCTCGTCGAGCTCCGGCAGGTGCGCCTCCTTGCGGAAGGCCATCAGGGCCGCCCACGGGCTCACCACGAACGCGATGACGAGCGAGAAGACCATGGCCACGCTGGCGCCCACGGGGATGGGGCGCATGTACGGCCCCATGAGGCCGCGCACCAGCGCCATCGGCAGGATGGCGGCGATGACCGCCACGGTGGCGAGGATGGTCGGGCTGCCCACCTCGTCCACGGCGTCGAGGACGGTGCGGGCGAAGCTGCGGCGCGGGCCTGGCAGGTAGAGGTGGCGGTGGATGTTCTCCACCACCACGATGGCGTCGTCGACGAGGATGCCGATGGAGAAGATGAGGGCGAAGAGCGTGACGCGGTTGAGCGTCGAGCCGTTCAGGTACGTGAGCAGCAGGGTCAGCGCCAGCGTCACCGGCACCGCCACCGCCACCACCAGCGCCGACCGCCAGCCCATGGCGAGCAGGATGAGCGCCACCACCGAGAGCGTGGCGATGAGCAGGTGCTCGATGAGCGTCGCCGACTTCTCGCCGGCCGTCTCGCCGGCGTTGCGGGTGACCGTCGCCTCGACCGAGGCCGGGATGAGGCCGCCGCGCAGCGCCTCGACCTTCTTCAGCACCGCGCCGGCGAGCGCCGTGGCGTTCGAGCCCGGGCGCTTCGCCACCAGCACGGTGGAGGCCTGCTCGAACCCGGCCTCCCCCTTGCGGCCGAAGAGCACCACCGGCGGCTCGGGCTCGGGGCCGTCGGTGACCGTGGCCACGTCCTCCACGTAGAGGGGCCGCCCGTCGCGGACCGCCACCACCACGCGCCGCAGCTCCTCGGCCGAGCGGGCGAAGCCGAGCGCCTCGAGCTCGACGCGCCGCCCCTGGTCCACCAGCGCGCCCGCCGGCAGCTGCGCCTGCGCCCCCTGCAGCGCCTGGTGGAGCTGCGCCACGGTGAGCGAGAGCGCCTGCAGCCGGGCCGGGTCGGGCTCGACGCGCACCACGCGCCGCGCCCCGCCCTCGACGCGCACCTGCGCGGTGTCCGGCACGCCGGCCAGCTCGCGCGCCACCTCGCCGGCGAGCGCGCGCAGCTGCCCGGGCGGGAGCGGCTCGCGGGCGTGGAGCGTGATGGCGAGGAACGGGACGTCGTCGATGCCGAGGGCGCGCACCACCGGCGGGAGCGCGCCCGACGGGAGGAGCTCGGGGTGGGCCGCCAGCTCCTGCTGCACCTTCACCACCGAGGGCTCGAGCGGCTCGTTCACCTTGAAGCGGACGGTGACGAAGCCGGCCCCCGGGCGGCTCGACGAGTAGAGGTACTCGACGCCGGGCACGCCCCAGAGGCGCCGCTCCACCGGGGTGACGAGCTGGCTCTCCACCTCCTGCGGCGTGGCGCCCGGGAACGGCAGCATCACGTCGAGCATCGGGACGACGATCTGCGGCTCCTCCTCGCGCGGCGTGAGCCAGACCGCGGCCAGGCCGAGCAGGAGCGAGGCGAGGACGACGATGGGCGTGAGCTTGGAGCGGAGGAAGGGCGCGGCCAGCCGCCCGGCGAGGCCGTAGCGCGGGGCGGCGCTCACGGCTGCACCCGCACCGGCTGGCCGTCGCGGAGCGCGCCGGGGGCGTCGATCACCTGCTCCTCCGGGCGGAGGCCGGCGCGCACGGCGACGAAGCCGCCCGCCGCCTCGCCGGGCGAGATCCAGCGCAGCTCCGCCCGCCCCTCGCTCGCCACGAAGACGCCGGTCAGGTCGCCGCGCTCCACCACGGCGCTGCGCGGCACCCAGACGCCGCCCCCGCCCCCGCCGCTGGCGCCCGCCGGCAGCTCCAGCCGGGCGAAGGCGCCGGGGCGCAGCCCCTCGCGCGGCGTGCGGACGCGCGCCTTGAGGCCGCGCCGGTGCGAGAGGGCGTCACCGCCGGGCGTGAGCGCGGTGATCTCGGCGGTGCCGGCGAGCCCGGCGCCGGCCACGAAGCGGAGCGTCTGGCCGACCGCGAGGCCGGCCGCCTCCGCCTCGGAGAGGCTCGCCTGCAGCTCCAGCTCGTCGCCGACCAGCTCCACGAGCGGCTGGCCGGGGCCCACCAGGTCGCCGGGCTGGGCGCGGCGCGCCTGCACCGTGCCGGCGAAGGGGGCGCGCAGCCTGGTGTAGTCGAGGCTCGAGCGGGCCGCGGCCACCGCCGCCTGCGCCTGGGCGCGCTGCGCCTCGGCCTGATCCAGCTCGCCCTGGGTGGCGGCCCGCTCGGCGAGGAGCGTCCTCAGCCTCCGCTCCTGCGACTCGGCGGCGCGCAGCCCGGTCTCGGCGGCGGCGAGCCCCCCGCGCACATCGTCGTCGGCGAGCGTCACCAGCAGCGCGCCGGCGGCGACCCGGTCGCCCTCCTCGACGTGGACGGCGCGCACCGCGGCGGCGAGCCGGGTGGCGACGGTGGCCCGGCGGGCCGCGAGCACCGAGGCGGCGACGAGCCGGCCGCGCCCCGGGCCGCTCGGGGCGGCGAGCCGCACGGCGGCCGGGGCGCCGGAGTCGGCGCGGACGGGGGTGGAGAGGAGCGCGAGGAGCGCGACGGCGAGGGTGCGGCTGGTCATGGCGTGAGTCCTTCGACGGGCTGGTTCAAGGCGAGGGCGAGGCGGGCGCGGGCCACGCGCGCCTCGAGGCGGGAGGCGACGAGCAGGGCGCGCGCGCCGGCCAGGCCGGTCTCGGCGTCGAGCACGTCGGTGAGCGGCAGGAGCCCCTGGCGGTGGCGCGCCTGGCGCAGCGCCCGGGCCGACTCGGAGGCGGCGACCGCCTCCTGCGCGGCGAGGATGCGGGCGTCGGCCGCCTCGACGGCGCGGCGCGACTCGTCCCCGTCGCGCGCCGCCTGGCGCTCGGTCCAGGCGAGGGCCTGCTCCGCCGCGCGGGCGC
>DASTGK010000138.1:0-2540 GCA_035719085.1 Anaeromyxobacteraceae bacterium | reverse complement strand
CATCGGTAGCACCAAGAAACACTTCTCGAATGCGATGCCGCTCCGTCCCCGGTCCGCCTCCGCATGCGCGCGTGCGGAATTCCAGAGCAGCAAAGAACAAAAGCTCGGATTGAGCAGCCGCTGCTCCTCGGGTGGGCGATCGATCCAACGTTTCATGTGGGCGACACCGACATCGGCGGCTGGACGCCCACCTCGACGGGCGCCTGCCCCTTCGTTGTCGTCGCACGGCGAGGCTCGGGGTGACGCTACCGGCAGCCCCCTCACCCCGGCCCTCTCCCCCGGTGGGGGAGAGGGAGCAGAGATCTTGGCCCTTTCCCTCGAGGAGGGAGAGGGAGCAAAGATTCTAGGAACTTCGTGACGTCGTACCGGAAGTCGCCCAGCTCGGCGACGCGCACGAGCGGGGCCGGCAGCCGCAGCCGCTCCACCATCCGGTTGTAGCCGAGGTCGGCGAGCGGCCGCAGGTCGACGGCGTCGTGCAGGTTGTACTCGACGAGCAGCCGGAGCGCGGCGGCGTCGCCGTCGAGCCAGGCCTGCCAGAGCCGGACGGCGTCGAGCCCGGTGAGGCCGTCGAGGTGGGCGGGCCGCCGCACGCCGACCTCCTTCTCCAGCAGCTTCAGCCCCCCGCGGTGGCCGAGCCGGCGCCACAGGTGGCACAGGTCGACGTGGGCGAGCGGCGCCCGCCAGCCGCGGAAGGCGCGCTCCAGCGCCGGCACGTCGAAGGCCAGCCCGTTGTAGGTGACGAGGAGCTTCCAGCGCGCCGCCCGCTCCGGGAGCTCGTCGAGGTCGCGCCCGGCGAGCAGCACGCGCGGCCCCTCGGCGTCGAGCAGCCCCACGGCGGTGAGCCGCTCGTCGCCGTCGGTCTCGACGTCGAGGAAGCAGGCCTGGTCGACGAGCTCCGGGTAGAGCCGCCAGCGCTCGGCGCGCGGCAGCATGACGGCGAGCCGCTCGGCGTCGCCCGACTCGAGCAGCTCCCGGGCGCGCACCACCGCGTCGCGCAGCCGGGCCTCGGCCCGCTCCGAGAGCGGCGTCGAGCCGGGCGGCGCGGCGAGCAGGTCGTCCCAGGTGCGCAGCCCGAAGTCCCAGAGGCGCGACTCGAGCCACGGGCCGATGCCGGGCGTGAGCCGGAAGGTGGAGCGGATCACGCGGGCTCGCGCTCCCAGGCGCTGCGCCAGGCGCCGGTGGCCTGGGCGTGGGCCAGGAAGGCCTCGTAGAAGGGGTGGCTGGCCACGGTGGCGCCGTCGCCCACCACCACGAGCTTCTTCCGGGCGCGGGTGAGGGCCACGTTCATGCGGCGCACGTCGGCGAGGAAGCCGACCTCCCCCTCGCCGTTGGCGCGCGTCAGCGACACCACCACCGCCTCCTTCTCGCGCCCCTGGAAGCCGTCGACGGTGTCGACCTCCAGCCCCTCCTCGACCCGCGCCGCCAGCAGCGCCCGCAGCCGCTGCACCTGGCCGTCGTACGGGGCGATGACCGCCACCTGGGCCGGCGCCACGCCGAGCGCCAGCACCCGCTCCACCTCGGCGGCGACGAGCGCCGCCTCGCCGGCGTTCTCGCGCGAGTCGCTGCCGTCGGGCGTCGCCTCCTCGAAGCCGCGCCCCGAGGTGTCGACCACCTCGAGCGGCGCCGCGTCGAGCGCGTGGCGCGCCACCGCCGGGTGGGCCCGCAGCGCGCCGCCGTAGAGCGCCTCGGAGGGGAAGCGCATGATCGCCTCGTTCATGCGGTGCTGCTCGGCGAGCGTCACCTTGACCGCGTCGCCGTGGAGCGCCACCAGCCGCTCGAAGAGGGAGCGGCCGAGGCCGCCGGCCTGCGCCGCCGCCGAGAGGACGGTGGGCGGCAGCTGCAGGTGATCGCCGGCGAGGACGGCCCGGTCGGCCTTGAGGAGCGCGAGGAGCGCGGCCGGCTCCACCGCCTGCGTCGCCTCGTCGATCACCGCGAGCGCGAAGCGGCGGCCGGCGAGCGGCGCCGCCTCGAGGCCGGTGAGCGTGGCGAGCACCACCGGGGCGCGGTCGAGCACCTCGGCCTCGGCCCGCGCCTCGAGCGCCCGCGCCTCGGCGAGGAGCGCCCGGGCGTCCCGCTCGGCGGCGCGCGCCTCGCTGAAGCGGCCCGGGCCCCGCTTCTGGCGGCGCTTCGAGGCGGAGCGGCGGAGCGCGAAGGCCTCCTCGACGAGCCCGGCGGCGATGCGCGCCGCCTCGTGCGCCTCGGTGCGGGCGTCGAGCGTCCGGTCGAGGAGCGACTCGAGCACGCGGGCCGGGTGGCCGACGCGCACGCCGTCGACGCCGGCGGCGAGGAGCCGCTCGAGCAGGTTGTCGACCGCCAGGTTCGAGGGGGCGCAGGCCAGCACCCGCTCGCCCCGCGCCACGGCGCGGCGGATCACCTCGACGAGCACGGTCGTCTTGCCGGTGCCGGGCGGGCCGTGCACGAGCGCCACGTCGACCGCGCGGTCCGCGAGATCGAGCGCCCGCGCCTGCTCGGCGTTCAGCGGGGCGCCGAGGTCGGGCCCGCGCGGGCGCGCCTCGAACCGCGGCGGCGCGCCGCCCAGC
>DASTGK010000137.1:0-4993 GCA_035719085.1 Anaeromyxobacteraceae bacterium | reverse complement strand
AGGCCTCCAGCGCCGGCTCGGACACCAGCTTGCCGCTCCGGTCCAGCTCGGCCTGGGCCTCGGCGGCCAGGCGCCACATCCCCCGCTCGTCGACGTCCTCGACCGGGACGTCGGTGCCGGTGCGGGGCGCGAGCGAGGTCGAGGCGCAGGCGGCCCCGACGAGCAGCAGCGCCGGGGCGAGTCGCCTCACCTGGCGGCTCCGCGCATCCCCTCGAGCAGGATGCTCGCGAACTGGCCGGCGCTGTGCGCGTCGCGCAGGTCGTAGCTCGTGGCCTCATGGGTGCCGAACCAGATCAGCTCGCCGGAGCGATCGACCAGCCCGACCATCAGCCGGTCCACGCCGCTCGAGTAGGCGCCGGCCAGGAGGGCGCCGAGCGCCTGGATGGCCTTCCGGCCGCCGGAGGAGGACACCCCCTGGCAGAAGACGAACAGCACCGCGTCGACCTGCTCGCCGTCGAGGAGCGCGGAGACGTCGCCGAGCGGGTACTCGAAGCGGGCGACCTTGGCGGGGAACTGGTTGGTGATCGTGGCCTGGAAGACGGCCGCCGTCACGGCGTCGTAGAGGAGGCGCACCTCGCGCAACTCCTCCTTCCGCTCCGGCGCGGACGGGTCGAAGGGCTTCAACGCCATGCCGTGGGTGCGCAGCGCCTCGGTGAGCCCCGCCACCATCACGGCGCGCCCCTGGTCGGTCCAGTCGGGCCTGAACACCGGCTGGTTGCTGGCGGTGAGCTCGAAGAGCTTGAGGTCGGGGGCGACGAGCCCCACCGTCCGGATGGCCGCGAGGCGCGCCGCGGCCTCGGGGTGGGCGCGCGTGGTGACCGTGTCGGAGGCGCGGGTGGCGGCGGGTGGAGCGAGCAGGACGAGCAGCAGCGCGGCGATGCGTCGGAGCGGCCTCACGATGCCACCTCCCCCAGGTGCGCACGGTGCAGCGTGTTCTGCAATCAAGCCTCACACGGCCGAGGAGCGGGCGGCAAGGTGCCGTCGGGGCGGCCCCCGTCGGGAGCAGCCAGCGGGGAACCCCACGCCCTGCGGCCCAGCTTGGCGGCGCACCCGCCCGCTCAGGGGCGCGTGCTAGCCTCCGCCTCCTCGCCATGAAAGACGCCACCCGCCTCATCCGCGCCGGCTCCACCGGCCCGTCCCCGCGCACGGTCAACCCGCCGCTCCACCGCGGCTCGACGGTGCTCTTCGCGTCCTACGAGGAGCTGGCCCGCGCCAACGCCGGCCGCCACGACGGCGCCGTCTACGGCACCGACCGGATGCCGACGCAGCGGGCCTTCGAGGAGGCGCTGTGCGCGCTCGAGGGCGGTCACCTGACGCGCGCCTTCCCGTCGGGGATCAGCGCCATCATCGGCACGTTCCTCGCCTTCACCAGGGCCGGCGACCACGTCCTGCTCGGCGACAGCGTCTACGGCCCGGGCGCCGCCTTCTGCCACGGCGTCCTCGCGAGGTTCGGGGTCGAGGTCGGCACCGTCCCGTCGAGCGTCGGCGCCGACGTCGTCGACCACCTGAAGCCGAACACGCGCCTCATCCTCCTCGAGTCGCCCGGCTCCAACACGCTCGAGCTCCAGGACCTGCCGGCCGTGACGGCCGCCGCCCGGGCGCGGGGCATCCTCACCGTCCTCGACAACACCTGGGCGACGCCGCTCTTCCTGAAGCCCTTCGCGCTGGGCGTCGACGCGACCATCCACTCGGCCACCAAGTACCTCTCCGGCCATTCGGACGTGCTGCTCGGCACGGTGACCGTCACCGAGCGTCACGCCGGCGAGCTGGATCGCTTCTGCCGGACGACCGAGAGCTTCGCCGCGCCGGAGGACTGCCACCTGGCGCTCCGCGGGCTCAGGACCCTGCCGACGCGGCTGCGCCAGCACGAGCGCTCGGCGCTCGACATCGCCCGCTGGCTCGAGGGCGTGGAGCAGGTCGGCCAGGTCATCCACCCGGCGCTGCCGAGCCACCCCGAGCACGCCATCTGGAGGCGCGACTTCACCGGCTCCTCGGGGCTCTTCTCGTTCACGCTGAAGGAGGAGCCGTCGCCGCAGCAGCTGTCGGCCTTCATCGACGGCCTCGAGCTCTTCGGCATCGGCTACAGCTGGGGCGGCTTCCAGAGCCTCGTCACCGCGGGGCGGCCCGCTCGCAGGCTCCCGTCGCGCCACGCGGGCCGGACCATCATCCGGCTGAGCGTCGGCCTCGAGGACCCCGGGGATCTCATCGAGGATCTGGAGAGGGGCTTCGGGAGGATGCGCGCCGGGTAGCGCATTGCCGCACCGCGTCACGACGGCTATCCTCCGCCGCCGTGAGCACGCCGACGCTCCTCGCGCTCCTCGCCGTCCTCCTCGCCGCGGCCGCCGCGGGCGGATGGCGCTGGTGGCAGTGGCACCGCCGGCCGCGCCTCCGCCGGCGCCGCCGCGTCCCGCCCCGCCCGCGCCACCCGGTGGTGCTGGTCCACGGCCTCTTCGGCTTCGACGAGATCGAGCTCGGCAAGCAACGCCACGCCTACTTCAAGGGGGTGCGCGGCGCGCTCGAGGAGGACGGCCACGCCGTGCGGGTGGCCAAGGTGGCGCTGGCCGGCTCGATCGCGGCGCGCGCCGAGGCGCTGGCCCGCTGCGTCGGCGAGATCGACTCGAAGCGGGTCAACGTGGTGGCCCACAGCATGGGCGGCCTCGACGCGCGCTACGCCATCCACCGGCTCGGCCTCGACCGGCGCGTGGCGGCCCTCGTCACCGTGGGCACGCCCCACTACGGCTCGCCGCTCGCCGACCTCTCGGGCGCGCTGACCGACCGGCTCGGCCTGGCGCGGGCGCTCGCCGCGGCCGGCGTCTCCATCGACGCCTTCCGCGACCTCACCAGCGCCAGCATGGCCCGCTTCAACGACGAGATCCCGGACGCGCCGGGCGTGGCCTACGCCAGCGTCGTCGGCCGCGTCCGCCGGACGCTGCGGACGAGCCCGCTCCTCGTGCCGAGCTACCTCGGGCTCTCCCGCGCCGCCGGGCCGAACGACGGCGTCGTCCCGGCCACCTCGCAGCGCTGGGGCGAGGTGCTCGCCGAGATCGAGGCCGACCACTGGGCCCAGATCGGCTGGTCGAAGCACTTCGACGCGGCCGGGTTCTACCGGGACCTGCTGCGCGAGCTGCGGGCGCTGGGCTTCTGACGGCGCCCGGAGGCGCGGCCGCGCTAGGAGCGCTCGCCGCCGCCGCGCTCGAGGAGCGGCCGCACCGTGTCGAGCAGCTCGTTGATCCCGAACGGCTTCTGCAGGATGGCGTCCACCGGGATGGAGCCGCGCGCCGGGGACATGCCGGTCGCCAGCACCACCGGGATGCCGGCCAGCCGCGGCTCGGCGCGGATGCGCGAGACCAGCTCCGGCCCGCTCATGCCGGGCATCATCATGTCGATGAGGATGACGCCCGGGAGGGGATCCTGGGCGAGCGACGCGAGGGCGCCGCGCCCGTCGCCCGCGACGGCGACGTGGTACCCCTCGCCCTCCAGGCACTCGGCCAGGTTCTCCCGTAGCGCGTCGTTGTCGTCGACGACCAGGATCCGGTGGGGGGCGCTCACGCGCCCGATTCCTTAGCCGTTCAACCCCGGCGAGGCAACCCGCGCGTGAAGAACCCCGCTCGAAATGAAGCGTCCGCACGCGCGTAGGGAGAGGGACCATGCTGACGTTCCTCGCCTGGCTCGTCCTCTTCGTCGTCTGCTGGCCGCTCGCCCTCCTGGCGCTGGTGCTCTACCCGCTGGTCTGGCTCCTCCTCCTGCCGTTCCGGCTGGTCGGCGTGGCGGTGGAGGGGGTCTTCGGCCTGCTCAGGGCCATCCTCTTCCTGCCGGCGCGCCTCCTGGGCGGCCCCCGCGCCGTGCGCGGCTAGCGGACGGCTCGCGGCGAGCGGCCGCCGGCGCGACGGGGTGCGGCGCCCGCGGAACGCCCCCGCTACAACCGCGCTGGGGACGGCGCCCGGCCTCCGGGCGGCGCGGGGTGGGGGAGGCGAGCGTGACGCCCACCGAGCGGGCCATCGAGGCGCTGCCGAGCCACCTGCGCCGGTGGGTGGCGGCGCAGGACTACGCGGCCTACACCGCCGAGGACCAGGCCACCTGGCGCACCATCCTCGGCCGGCTCACCGCCCACCTCGAGACGCGCGCCCACCCGCGCTACCTGGCCGGCCTGGCCGCCACCGGCATCGACGTCGGCCGCATCCCGAGCCTCGACGAGATGAACGAGAGGCTGGCCCGCGTCGGCTGGACGGCGGTGGGCGTGAAGGGGTTCATCCCGCCGGCCGTCTTCACCGAGCTGCAGAGCCGGCGCGTGCTCGCCATCGCCACCGCCATCCGCCGCCCCGAGCACCTCGAGTACACGCCGGCGCCCGACATCGTCCACGAGAGCGCCGGCCACGCCCCGTTCATCGCCGACGCGCGCTACGCCGAGTACCTGCGCCGCTGCGGCGAGGTCGGCTTCAAGGCCATCGCCGCCCTCGAGGACCGGGCCGTCTTCGAGGCGGTGCGCGACCTCTCGGACGTGAAGGAGGCGCGCGGCGTCGCGCCCGAGGCGGTCGCCCTCGCCGAGGCGCGGCTCGCGGCGGCCCTCGCCAGCGTCCCCTTCGCGTCGGAGGGGGCGCGGGCCAGCCGGCTCTACTGGTGGACGGCCGAGTACGGCCTGGTGGGCGACCTCGCGGCGCCGCGGATCTTCGGGGCCGGCCTCCTCTCGTCCATCGGCGAGTCGGCCCGCTGCCTCGGCCCGGAGGTGGAGAAGCGGCCGCTCGCCCCGGCCTGCGCCGAGGTGGCCTTCGACATCACGCGCATGCAGCCGCAGCTCTTCGTGGCCCGCGACTTCGAGCAGCTCTTCGAGGTGCTGGAGGCCTTCGCCGCCACGCTCTCCTTCCGGCGCGGCGGCGACCACGGGCTCGGCGAGGCGCTGCGCTGCCGCACCGTGGTGCACCTGGTGCTGCCGGGCGGGCGCGAGCTCTCCGGCCGGGTGGCGGCGCTCGTGCCGGCGCCGGGGCCGGTGGCGCCC
>DASTGK010000136.1:0-7590 GCA_035719085.1 Anaeromyxobacteraceae bacterium | reverse complement strand
GGGGCTGCGGGTGGGGGCGCTCGAGATCGCCACCGACGACTACGGGCGGGCCCCGCTCAACTACTACGGCAGCTACCGCGACTTCCCCAGCTGGTCGGCCACCGACCTGCTCCACGGGCGCATCCCGCGCGAGCAGCTGCGGGGGAAGATCGCCATCGTCGGGACCACCGCCCCGGGCACCTGGGACCAGCGGGTCACGCCCTTCGACGCCATCGCGCCCGGGGTCATCACCCACGCCACCTTCGTGGACAACGTGCTCCACGGCGAGCTGCTGGAGCGCTCGCAGTGGGTGGTGCTGGCCGAGGTGGCGATGATGGCCGCCGCCTCGGTGGTGCTGGCCTGGCTCTTCGCCCGGGTGGGCTCGCGCGCCGCCGCGCCGGCGCTCCTGGCGGTGACGGCGCTCTGGGTCGCGGTGGCGGCGCTGGCGCTGCGCCGCTTCAACCTGGTGCTGGCGAGCGGCCTGCCGCTCGTCCAGGTCTTCGGCATGTTCCTCGCCGCCACCACCTACCGCTTCTTCTCCGAGGAGCGGGAGAAGCGGAAGGCGCGCGAGCGGTTCAGCCGCTTCCTGGCCCCGGCCATCGTCGACGAGGTGCTGAGCCAGGAGGGCTCGCTGCGGCTCGGCGGCGAGAAGCGCGAGCTGACGGCCCTCTTCGCCGACATCCGCGGCTTCACCACCATCTCCGAGCGGCTCGACCCGCACGTCCTGCTCGGCGTCCTCAACCAGTACCTGACGCCCATGACCGACGTCATCGTCTCCGGCCACCAGGGGACGCTCGACAAGTACATGGGCGACGCCATCATGGCCTTCTGGGGGGCGCCGCGGCCGCAGCCGGACCACGCGCTGCGCGCTTGCCGGGCGGCGCTGGCGATGCTGGCGGAGCTCGACCGGCTGCGGGCCGGCTGGGCGGCGCAGGGGCTGCCCGACATCGACATCGGCGTCGGCCTCAACAGCGGCCCGATGTCGGTCGGCTTCGTCGGCAGCCAGGACCGCTTCTACAACTACACGGTGCTGGGCGACGCGGTGAACCTGGCCTCGCGGCTCGAGGGGGCCAACAAGGAGTACGGCACCCGCATCCTCATCGGCGAGGAGACCTGGCGGCAGGTGCGGGACCAGGTGGTGAGCCGGCCGCTCGACCTGGTCCGCGTCAAGGGGAAGCGCGAGCCGGTGCGGATCCACGAGCTGCTGGCGCTCGCACCCGGGCCGGCCGGCCTGGGGCCGTTCCTGGAGGCCTTCGCCTGGGGGCTGGCGGCCTTCCAGGCGCAGCGCTGGGACGAGGCCACGGCCCGCTTCCAGGAGGCCGACCGGCTGCGGGGCGGCGACGCCCCGTCGCGCGTCTACCTGGCCCGCTGCGAGGCGATGCGGCGCGCGCCGCCGGGGCCGGGGTGGGACGGTGTGTTCGAGATGAAGACCAAGTGAACCGGCCCGCCGGAGCGGCCCGCGATTCGTTGACACCCTTCCAGCGCCTCGGCTAAGCACCGGAGCGGAGAGCCCCCTCGATGGCCGACGACCCCCTGTTCCAGCGCTTCGGCAAGGAGTTCCCGCGCGGCACCGTCCTCTTCACCGAGGGCGAGCCCGGGCACGAGATGTACGTGGTGCACCAGGGGAGGGTGACCATCTCCAAGAAGGTGGGGGAGGTCGAGAAGGTCCTCTCCAGCTTCGGCCCGGGCGGCTTCCTGGGCGAGATGGCCATCCTCAACAACAAGCCGCGCTCGGCCACCGCCACCTGCGTCGAGGACTGCAAGCTCCTCGTCATCGACGCCAAGACCTTCGAGGCGATGATCCGGTCGAACGCCGAGATCGCCGTCCGGCTCATCAAGACGCTGGCCGACCGGCTGGCCGAGGCCAACGAGCAGATCGAGAACCTGCTGCTGGCCGACGCCGCGTCGCGGGTGGTCCACTTCCTGGCGCTGGCGGCCGACCGGGGCACCAAGACGCCGGCCGGCCAGAAGATCGATCTCCTCCCGAAGGAGCTGGCCGGGCGCGTCGGCGTGAAGCCGGAGCAGGCGGACGAGGCGCTCATGAAGCTCCTCAAGGCCAAGCTCATCGCCGTCCATCCCGACGGCTTCGTGGTGCCCGACGTGGCCAAGCTGCGCCCCTTCCTCGAGTTCCTGCAGATGAAGGCCCAGTTCGGGGACGTGGCGTGAAGCTCGAGGTGCTCGGCTGCTCCGGGGGCGAGCTCCCCAAGCACAAGACCACCTGCTTCCTGGTGGACGGCCGGCTGGCCGTCGACGCCGGCGCGCTCACCGCCTCGCTGCCGCTCGAGCGGCTCCTCCAGGTGGACGACATCGTCCTCACCCACAGCCACTTCGACCACGTGAAGGACGTGCCGCTCCTGGCCGACCTCCTGGTCGGGCGGCGGCGCACGCCGGTGCGGGTCCACGCCTCGACCGAGTGCGCCCGCACGCTGCGCGAGAGCATCTTCAACGGCAAGCTCTGGCCCGACTTCACCCGCATCCCCGACGCCCGGCGGCCGGTGCTCGAGCTCCGCGAGTTCACGCCGGGGCGCGCCTTCAAGGCGGGCGGCTACACCTTCCGCCCGGTGCCGGTCTGCCACCCGGTCGAGTCGGTCGGCTTCGTCGTCTCGGACGGCAAGGCCGCGTTCGCCATCTCCGGCGACACCGGCCCGACGGTCCAGTTCTGGAAGAAGGTCAACGCGGCGCCGAAGCTCGGGGCGCTGCTCGTCGAGGTCTCCTTCCCGAACGAGCTGCAGGGGCTCGCCGACCTCTCCGGCCACCTGACCCCGAACACGCTCGCGACGGAGCTCGCCAAGCTGGAGCGGAACGGCTTCCCGGTGCTGCTCTACCACCTGAAGCCGGCCTACGCGGCCAGGCTGCGGCGCGAGGTGGCGGCGCTCCGGCTGCCGGCGGTGCGCATCCTGGCGGTTGGAGACCGGATCGAGCTGTAGCAAGCGCGCCGGTTCGGGGGGCTGGCGGCTCTGCTCAGTGGAGGGGCGCGCAGCCGGCCATCGGATCCTGGCCGGGCTGCACGGCCATGCAGCTGCCTCCAGCGTCGCAGGCGTGGGGCGGCTCGGCGCGCTGGCAGGCCAGGTCGTCGCCCGCGCACCAGGTACAGGTCGAGCCGCAGGCGTGCGACCAGCACGGATCGTCCCAGGGACAGCCGGGGAGCGCGACGAGCGCGACGAGCGCGAGCAGCAGGCGTGGCATGGGGCCTCCTGCCACCGTGCCGACGCAAGGGGCATGCCGGCTCGCCACCGACTGGAGATGCGCGCCCGGCGCGCGAGCCGGCTGCGGATCGGCGTCGGCGCGCCCCCCGCGAAGATCCACGTCCACGACCTGGAGCTGGTCTCGGGCGCCGGCGCGGTCCAGGTGCAGGCTCACGGGATCGCCGAGGGCAAGCTCGCCACCGGCATCACCTTCACCTCGCTCGGCGGCATGGCGGCGCTCGCCGGGGTGGCGCTCGCCGCGGTCGGCTGCAGCAGCTCGCCGAACGCGTCCCCCGGGATGTGCCGGGGCGGGGCCATCTCGCTCGGCGTCGGCGCGGCGGTGACCGCCGGCGCCGTGGCGCTCATCCTCGACGCCCTGCCGCGCGCCGAGCTCCTGCCGGGCGGCTCGGTCACGGTGGCGGTCGGGCCGGGCGTGATCGCGGGGCGGTTCTAGGGCGCCTGGCGCCAGCGCACCTCGCCGCACGGCGGGGCCGGGTCGCCTACACCGTCGGTCATCGCCCGGAGCGCCTCACGGAGGGTATGGTCTCGCTCCATGGCCACCTCCGACCTGCGGCGCGACTTCCTCAAGGTGCTGGTGCTCCCGGCGCTGACCTTCCTGCTCGTGCCGCTGCTCACCGTCGGCTTCGCCCGCTACGGCGCGGCGCGGCTCGACGGGGAGATCCTCGAGGCGGTCGAGGGGCAGATCGCGCGGAGCCAGAAGGTCCCGGAGGCGGCCAAGCCGGAGCTGGTGGCCACCTACCGGGCGCACCCGCCGTCGGCCGCCTGCGACGACCCGGATCCGGAGCTCGCCGGCTGGCGCGACGCGGTCTGCGACACCTGGGGTGACGTCTGGCAGTTCCGCTGGGCCGCCCGGCTCGGGCTCGCGGCGGCGCTGCTCGGCCTGGCCACCTTCGCCGCCATCGGCCTGCTCGGGCTCGTCGCCTGGCGCCGCCCGCGCGCCCAGTACTGGAGCTTCATGGTGGGCTGGCGCGGGCTCGTCGCCGTCACCGCCGTGGAGACGGCGCTGCAGGGGGTGCTGCTGGTCTGGCTCTCCTACTGGGTCACCGCGCTCCTCCTCGAGCGCTACTACGTGAAGCTCATCGTCATCGCCGGCGTCCTGGCCGCGCTGGGCGTGGGCGCCATCGTGATGGGGCTCTTCCGCAAGCCGGCGCCGCCCGAGCCGCTCGAGGCCGAGCTGCTCGCGGAGGCCGACGCCCCCGGGCTCTGGAGGCGGGTGCGCGAGCTGGCCGGCCGGCTGGGCGCCGCGCCGCCGCGCGCCATCGCCGCCGGCATCGACGACAACTTCTTCGTCACCGAGGCGTCCACGCCGCTCGCCGGCGGCGCCACCGCCGAGGGGCGGCTCCTCTACGTCAGCCTGCCGCTCCTGCGCACGCTCGAGCCGCGCGAGGCCGACGCCATCCTGGCCCACGAGCTGGCCCACTTCCACGGCGGCGACACGGCCGCCTCGGCGCGCCTGGCGCCGGCGCTGGTGCGCTACCACGCCTACTGGGCCGCGCTCGCCGAGGGCGGCCTCACGCTGCCGGCCTCGCTGGTGATGCGGCTCTACCGGAGCGTCTTCGAGCTGGCGCTCGCCAGGGAGCAGCGGCGGCGGGAGGAGGTGGCCGACGCCACGGCGGCGCGCCTCACGGCGCCGGACGACGTGGCCCGCGCCCTGGTGAAGGTGACCGGCTACTCCTCCTTCCGCGCCCGCACCGAGCGCTCGCTCTTCGAGGCGCGCTCGGTCCACCAGGGGTCGCTCGGGCTGCGCGCCCGCATCGACGACGGGCTCCCGGCCCACGCCGCCTCGCAGGGCTTCCTCGAGGAGCTGCGCCGCCAGCCGATGCCGCACCCCTTCGACACCCACCCGCCGCTGCCGGACCGGATCGCCGTGGTGGGCGGGTCGGTGCGGCCCGAGGACGCCGCCAGCCTCCTGCAGGCCCGGCCGGCGCGCACCTGGGCCGACGAGGTGCTCACCGGCGCCGCCGTGGAGGAGCGGCTCTGGTCGGCCTACGAGGCCCGCTTCCAGGCCGGCCACCAGGAGAGCCTGGCCTGGCGCTTCCTCCCGGCCACCGACGAGGAGCGGGCCCACGTGCTCCGCTACTTCCCCGACGTCGAGTTCGCCGGGAAGAAGGGCGAGGTGACGCGTCTCGGCCACGCCGCGCTGGTGCTCCCCGACGGCGCCGCCATCCCTCTCGCCGAGATCGCGGCGGCCACGGTGGAGAAGGAGACGTTCACCCACCGGCTGGTGCTGACGCGGCGCGTCGCCGCCGGGAAGGTGCAGAAGGTGAAGGTGAACCTGCGGCCGCTCGGCAAGCAGGCGGACGCCTTCACGTCGGCGTTCGGGCGTTACTGGGCGAGGGACCAGGCGGCGCGAAAGGCGAGCGCGGCGCCCACGGCGTGACGCGCGGCGGCGGCCGGCGCTGACGCGCCACGTCACGCGGGGCTGTTCCCGAGAGGGCCGAGCCGGTGTAAACAGGCCGCCTTCCACCGCAGAGGGGAGTCTCATGGCCTGGTTCTCGAAGGAGAAGAAGCTCAAGTCGAAGGCGACCACGCCCGAGGCCCCGCCGCCGCCCGCCAAGAAGGGCGAGGGCATCTGGAACAAGTGCGACGGCTGCGGCGAGGTCGTCTACAAGGCCGAGTGGGAGCGGAACTGGAACGTCTGCCCGGCCTGCGGCCACCACGACGCGCTGCCGGTGCGCCGCCGCTTCGAGATGCTCCTCGACCCCGGCACCTTCCAGGAGCTGGACGCCGACCTGACGCCGCAGGACCCGCTCGGCTTCAGCGACGCCAAGAAGTACAAGGACCGGCTCAAGTCGACCTACAAGAACACCGGCCTGCGCGACGCCTTCGTCTCCGGCGTCGGGTCGATCGGCGGCACGCCGGTGTCGCTCGGCTCCTTCGCCTTCGAGTTCATGGGCGGCTCCATGGGCTCGGTGGTGGGCGAGAAGGTGACCCGCGTCATCGACCGGGCCTACGAGCGCCGCATCCCCTGCATCGTCTTCAGTTCCACCGGCGGCGCCCGCATGCAGGAGGGCATCTTCTCCCTCATGCAGATGGCCAAGACCTCGGCGGCGCTCAACCGCTTCCGCGCGGTGAAGAAGCCCTACATCTCGGTCATGCTCCACCCGACCACCGGCGGCGTGGCCGCCTCGTTCGCCTGGCTGGGCGACGTGGTCATCGCCGAGCCGAAGGCGCTCATCGGCTTCGCCGGCCCGCGCGTCATCGAGCAGACCATCCGCGAGAAGCTGCCGCCCGGCTTCCAGCGCTCCGAGTTCCTGCTGGAGCACGGCATGATCGACGCCATCGTGCCGCGCGGCGAGCTGCGCGACCGGCTGGGCCAGCTGCTCCAGCTGCTCGGCTAGCTCGCCAGCCTGGCCCGGCCCCGCCGGGCGGATGCGCCGATGCAGGACGTCCACCGCTACCTCGAAGGGCTCTCGCCGCTCTCCATGCGCTTCGGCCTGGAGCGCGTCGAGCGCGCCGTCGAGGCGCTCGGCCACCCGGAGCGGGCGGCGCCGGTGCTCCACGTGGCCGGCACCAACGGCAAGGGCTCGACCTGCGCCATGGCGGCCGCCGCGCTGCGCGCCGCCGGGCTCCGCGTCGGGCTCTACACCTCGCCGCACCTGGAGGCCTTCAACGAGCGGATCCAGGTGGACGGCCGGCCCATCGCCGACGCCGACCTGGCCGACGCGGCCGAGGCGGTGCGCCGGGCCTGCCCCTGGCACGAGGCCGGCGCCCCCGAGGAGCGGCTCACCTACTTCGAGTTCGCCACGCTCGCCGCCTTCGTCCACCTGGCCCGCGCCCGCGTCGACGCGGCGGTGGTGGAGGTGGGGCTGGGCGGGCGGCTCGACGCCACCAACGTGGTGGCGCCGGCGGTGACGGCGGTGGCCCGCATCGGCCTCGACCACACGCAGCTGCTCGGCGACACGGTCGAGGCGGTGGCGCGCGAGAAGGCCGGCATCTTCAAGCGCGGGGTGCCGGCGGTGGTCCACGCCCACCAGCCGGCCGGCGTCATCGAGGTGCTCGCGGCCGAGGCGGCCCGGGCCGGCGCGCCGCTCCAGGTGGCGCCCGCCGCCTGGGACGGCCCGGTGGCGCTCCCCGGCCCGCACCAGCTTGGGAACGCGGGCCTGGCGGCGGCGGCGCTGCGGGCGCTCCGCGGCGCCGGCCTGCCGGTGGGGGAGGAGGCCGTCGCCGCCGGGATCGCCGGTGCGAGCTGGCCCGGCCGCCTCGAGGCGATCGGCGGCGTGCTGCTCGACGGCGCCCACAACCCCGACGGCGCGGCGGCGCTGGCCGCGGCGCTGGCGGCGCTCCACCCCGGCCGCCCGGCCGAGCTGGTCTTCGGCGTGCTCGGCGACAAGGACCACCGCGGCATGCTCGCGGCGCTGGCGCCGGTGGCGCGGCGGCTCCACCTGGTGGCCCCGGCCACGCC
>DASTGK010000135.1:0-3794 GCA_035719085.1 Anaeromyxobacteraceae bacterium | reverse complement strand
GTTGTCGCCGGTGCAGTCGGCGATCACGCCGGGGTTGCGGGCGTCGTCCTCCTTGATCTTGAAGACGATCTTCATCAGGTCGGAGCCGATGTCGGCGATCTTGGTGAAGATGCCGCCGGCGATGCGGAGCGCCGAGGCGCCGAGCGACTCGCCGATGGCGAAGCCGATGAAGCAGGCGCCGGCCAGGTCGCCGGGGACGAAGAGGAGGATGAAGAGCATGATGAGCAGCTCGACGCTGATGAGCATCGTGCCGATCGACATGCCGGCCTGCAGGGGGATGGCGTAGGTCGGGAAGGGCTTGCCGCGCAGCGAGGCGAAGGCGGTGCGGCTGTTGGCGTAGGTGTTGACGCGGATGCCGAACCAGGCCACGCCCGACGAGCCGAGGATGCCGACGAGCGAGAAGGCCAGGATGATGGCCACCTTGCCCGGGCCGAAGCCCTCCGAGAGCACGCCGAAGTAGAAGACGATGATGACGGCGATGAAGGCCCAGAGCAGCCCGATGAACTTGAACTGGGTGACGAGGTACGTCTTGGCCGTCTCGTAGATCAGCTCGGAGATCTCGAGCATCGACCGGTGGACCGGCAGCGCCTTGAGGCGCGCCGAGATCGAGAGGCCGAAGGCCAGGCCGGCCGCGGAGACGGCGAGGCCGATGGCGAGCAGCGCCCAGCCGCTGATCGCGCCGCCGAGGAAGTGCTCGGAGGCCAGGTCGGGCAGCTTCAGGTTCGCCTCGCCGCCGCTGGCGACGAGGAGCGAGGAGACGACGGAAGACAGGTTCATGGCGTGGGCGGTTCCCTCTCGAGGAGTGCGATAAACCCTACGGAAAAATCGGCCCGCTGCGCGTGGGCGCCGGGCCGAAGGTCGTGCGGGAGCGCGGAATCTACTAGGCCCTAAAGCGACTTGTCCAGTCTGCGGGCCCCCGCGGGGGGACCGCGCCGGCCGTCGCCCGACCCCGGCCCAGGATCACTGCGCGGCGGCCGCGCCCGTGCCGATGTCCAGGGCGGCGAAGTTGAGGTTGAAGTACCCGGCGGCGCCGCACGAGTACATCACCCGCTTCACGATCCGGAACGGCACCTTCTGGTCGGCCTGGATGTTGACGATGCCGTCCCACTTCTTGTCGGGGTCGGACTGGTGGATGAAGTCCCACCGCTTCTTCTCGTCGCGCAGCCGCTCCTCGAGCGCCGCGATGTCGAGGTAGCCGGCGTCGCGGTCGAGGTCGGCCACGTCGGCCACCTTCTGGCCGGTCACCACCACCTGGTCGGCCGAGATGGCGACCACCGGGGCGGCGTCGATCATCTGGCCGTGGCGCGCGTCCGGGAGCCGGATGTCCTTCTGCATGTACAGCACCTCGCCGGTGGCGCTGAACTGCTGCAGGAGGAAGATGACGAGCATCGTCATCATGTCGACCATGGGGACGACGTTGAGCTCGGCGTTGGTCGCCTTGCGGCCGCGCGAGATCTTGCCGCCCAGGATCTTGGACTTCGCGAGCCGCTTGGCGGGCCGCTTGCCGGGCTGGACGATGGCCATGGCTCCCCTAGACCCCGGTGACCGAGACCTGCACGAGGCCGGCGCCCAGGCAGGCGTCGATGACGTGGACGAGGTCGCCGTAGGGGACCGTGTCCTCGGCCGAGACGATGATGCTCGCCTGGTCCGGGTACTCGCCCTTGAGCGCCTTGAGCCGGGTGGTGAGCGCCTTCAGGTCCTGGGAGACGACGCCGTCGGCGCCGCGCCCCAGGCTCGGGATCTCGAAGGAGCTGTCGCCGACCGCCAGCGCCATGCCCCGCTCGCCGATGGCGAGGGTCACGGCGAGCGCCTTGACCTGCGGCTCCACCTGGGCCGGCTCCGGCGCGCCGGAGCCGAGCTGCTGCACCTGCAGCCGGGAGATCTGCGTCCAGACCGCCGTGTAGAGCAGGAAGGTGATGCAGCAGGAGAGGAGGTCGATGGCCGGGACCACGTTGATCACGGCGTCGAGCGACTTCTTCTTCCGCTTGCCGCCTCCGCCGCCCTGCTCGGGCATTGCGCCGCCGCCCATGGCTTACCTCCTCTCCGTCGAGTGGTGGGACCGGGTGGCGCGGCTACTCGTCGGCGGCGGCCAGCGTGGCCGGGACGCGCATCTTCTCGCGGTTCTGCACCACGAGGTTGAGGACGGCGACGCTCGCCTCGTTGATGTCGTCCACCATGTGCTGGGTGCGCCCCTGCAGGACCGAGTAGGCGACCAGCGCCGGGATGGCGGTGAGGAGACCGAAGGCGGTGCAGTTCATGGCCTCGGAGATGGAGGAGGCCAGGATGGTCGCCTTGTCGGCCGGGTTGGCGTTGGCCACCGCGCCGAAGGCGCCGATGAGGCCGATGATGGTGCCGAGCAGGCCGAGCAGCGTGGCCACGTTGCCGATCATGGCGAGGTAGCCGGTGCGCATCTCGAGCTTGGGCGACTCGCGCAGCGTGGCCTCGTCCATGGCGGCCTGCACGTCCTCCTCGCCCTTGGGGACGCTGATGAGGCCGGCCTTGATGACCGAGACGAGCGGCACCTTCTTCTGCGCGGCGCAGAAGGCGATGGCCTTGTCGAGGTCGCCCGCGTAGATGTGCGGCTTGAGGCCCCGGAGGAAGGCCTCCTTGTCGATGGCGGCCTTGAAGTAGAGCGTGATGATCCGGTCGACCATCAGCGCCAGCACGAACACCAGGGAGACGAGGATGGGGTGCATCATCCAGCCACCCTCGTGGTAGTGCTTCGCCAGCGTCCCGAACATCTCCATCGCGGAGGCCTCCCGGTTACGTGTGGCCGCTCTTCGCGTGAGGGCGTGGCGCCCCCAGTCCTGCGCGGCGGCTCGAACGTCCCGTTTGGTTAGCACGGGGATTTCCCCCGCGTCAACGCGAGGTTGGCTGACTTGTACCTACATCACGGTACGGATCACCCGACCGGCCGCGACGTGATGTTCAGGCGCTGGTGTACCCTCGCCACGGTCCATGGCGCCGCGATCGGTCTTCGCCCCGTACCGGCTCGAGCCCGGCGTCCTCCCCGAGGAGGCGGCGCGGACGGCGGCGGTGCAGCGGGCCGGCCCGCTCCTCGCCTCCACCGCCGAGCCCTTGCCGGCCGCGCTCGTCACCTCGTCCTACGCGGCGCTGCCGGTGGGGCGCGCCGCCGTCGAGGCGGAGGCCTGCCGCGCCGCCGACGGCTCGCCCGCTGGCCTCGGCGGCCCCTTGCGCGCCTGCCTCGTCTCGGAGCGCCACCGCGCGCGCGTCGCCGAGGCGGCGCGGCTGGCGCTCGGCGCGGGCTTCGCGGGCGTGGACCTGGAGCGGCCCGACGCCTCCTTGGCGCAGGGGCTGCTCGGCGCCGGCTTCTGCGCCGACTGCCAGCGCGAGTTCGGCCGGCGGCTCGCGCGCGAGTACGGCGATCAGTTCCAGCCGCTCGACTACCTGGCGCTGGCGCGCGAGGCGGTGGCCCAGGCGCCCGGCGCGCTCGGCTACGCGCAGCTCCCCTTCGGGCTCGACTTCTGGCGCTTCCGGCACGACGCGCTGGAGCGGTCGGTGCGGGCGAGCGCCCGCGCGGCGCGCGACGCGGCCCGCGAGGCGGGGCGCCCCTTCGCGGTGTCGGCCTGGTTCGAGGCGGTGGGGCCGGCGCAGCTCGCGGCGGCGCGCCACGTCGACGCGGCCGTCTTCCCGGCGGGCGCGGCGGCGGGGCGGCTCGGCACCGGGCTCTTCCAGCTCCTCCGGGCCGCGCTCGGGCGCCGGTCGGCGGCGGTGGCGCCCGCGGAGGAGGCGACGCCTGCCGGGCTGGTGCGGCTCGCGACGCTCGGCGCCCC
>DASTGK010000134.1:0-8762 GCA_035719085.1 Anaeromyxobacteraceae bacterium | reverse complement strand
GCTGCCGCCGCTGCGCCGCCGCAGAACCAGCGGCCGTGACGAGACCCAGGATCGCCGCGGCGATAGTCATCTTCATCAGAGCAACCTCGAAATGAAAAGAAGCGTGGCGCCGGGGATGAGGGCGCCGGGGGCCCGCTCGCGCGGCCGCGGGCCGCGCAGCGACGGCGGCAGGTCGTCGGCGGTGAGCTCGGTCGCCTTGCAGAGCACCACCGCCCGCTCCACCACGTTCTCCAGCTCGCGGACGTTGCCCGGCCAGTCGTGGGAGAGGAGCGCGTTGAGCGTCCCGGGGGCGAGCCCCTTGATCTCCTTGCCGTAGGCCTTGGCGTACTTGTCGATGAAGTGCGAGACGAGGGCCGGGATGTCCCCCTTGCGCGCGCGCAGCGGCGGCAGCGTCACCGCCACCACGTTGAGCCGGTAGTAGAGGTCCTCGCGGAACTTGCCCGCCTTCACCAGCTCGGAGAGGTCGCGGTTGGTGGTGGCCACCAGCCGCACGTCCACCTTGAGCGTCTTGGTGCCGCCGACCCGCTCGAACTCCTTCTGCTGCAGCACGCGCAGCAGCTTGATCTGCAGCGCCGGCGTGATGTCGCCGATCTCGTCGAGGAAGAGCGTGCCGCCGTCGGCCAGCTCGAAGCGCCCCTCCTTGAGCCCCACCGCGCCGGTGAAGGCCCCCTTCTCGTGGCCGAAGAGCTCCGACTCGAGCAGCGTCTCGGAGAGGGCGGCGCAGTTGACCTTGATGAAGGGCTTGTCGGCGCGCGGCGACTCCTCGTGCAGCGCCTGGGCGATGAGCTCCTTGCCGGTGCCCGACTCGCCGAGGATGAGCACGGTGGCGCGCGTCGGCGCGGCCCGCTTCACCACGTCGAAGACCGCCTGCAGCTCCGGCGCGTCGCCGACGATGGCGTGGAAGCGGTACCGCTCGCGCACCCGCTCGCGCAGGTTCTGGGTGTCGCGCTGCAGGCGCAGCTTCTCGAGCGCCTTCTCCAGCACCACCAGCACCGCGTTCACGTCGAGCGGCTTGACGAGGTAGTTCTCGGCGCCGGCCCGCATCGCCTCGACCGCCGCCTCCACCGAGGCGAAGGCGGTCATCATGACGAAGACGGCGTCCGACCCCTGCTCGCGCGCCTTCTTGAGGAGCGTGATCCCGTCCATCCGGGGCATGCGCACGTCGGCCAGGACCGCGGCCGGCGCGAAGCCCGGCAGGAGCGCGAGCGCCTCCTCGCCGTCGGCCGCCTCGGCGATCTCGAACCCCTCCTCGCCCAGGATGGTGCGGAGCGCGACGCGAGCGTTCTGCTCGTCGTCGACCACCAGGATCCGTTCCTTGGTGCGGGGGCCCGGGGGTGTGGTCATCTGTTCCGTCCTGAGGTGCGCAAAGCCTGCGGGGTACGGGCAGTCTATGCCCGGTCGCGGCGGAAAGATCCAGAACTTCGCGAGCCTCTCGCGCCAGGGGCGCTCACGAGTTTGCGCGCTCCGCAGGCGGGCTCATCCCTGCGGGGGATTCCTCGATGCGCCCCAGCCGGTCGTAGGGGCGCCAGCGGAAGCGCGCGCCGAGTCCTTCGGCCACCTTCCGGCACTCCGACTCCACCATGCCTGGCAGGGCCACGACGCTCGCCGCCACGTCCGGGATCGAGCGGACGGCGCTCCGGATGAAGTTCTTCACGCCGGCGTAGGCCGCCTCGCCGAAGCGGCTCGGGCAGACCCTGGCGTACGTGGCCGCGTCGGCCGCGTTGAGCGAGACCGAGACGGCGTCGACGCCTGCCGCCGCCAGCTCCGGCGGGACGTCGCGCCCCTCGCGCAGCGAGGCGAGGCCGTCGGTGTCCACCCGGACGCGCCGCACGCCGGCCGCCTTGAGCCGGCGCGCCACCTCGAGCACCACCTCGAGCCGGCGGGTCGGCTCGCCGAAGCCGGTGAAGCAGACCTCGGAGCGCCCCTCGAGCCCGGCGGCGACCGCGGCGGCCCAGACCTCGTCGGCCGTCGGGGCGCGGTCGAGCCGCAGGTCGAAGCCCCCGACCGTGAAGTCGCCGTCCCGGATCTTCGGGCAGAAGACGCACGCGAGCGTGCAGCCGCTCGTGACGTTCAGGTAGAGGGCGTCGCCGAGCGGATAGGCGAGCACCGGCTTCTCGACGGGGGGCAGGCTCACGTGCGTCCCGGGAGATAGCAGGAGGCAGGGCGCGGCGCCACCGCGCGGGGCCCTCCAGGACTCCCAGCCTCGACGAGGCGCCAGGCTCGGCCTAGTCGGCCGCCAGACCCTGGCCGCTGCAGCCGACGCAGAACCGGGCCTCGGGGATGGCGCGGATCCGCTGCAGCCCCATCGGCCCGCCGCACGCCTGGCAGGTGCCGTAGCGCCCCTCGGCGATGCGCGAGAGGGCGGCGTCGATCTCGACGAGCTCGCGCTGGGCCCCCTCGGAGACCGGCTCGGCCGCGCCCTCGTAGTCGGTCCAGCGGGCCGCGGGATCGGCGCCCGGCGCACCCCTCCCCTGGCGTCGCAGCATGTTGCGGCGCCGGAGGAGCAGCTCCTGGGCTTCGAGCTCGTACCGGCTCATCGGCACCGCTGCAAAGCACGCCGCGTGCCTATCGAAAACCCAAGTGATTCCGGTGGCCTCGTTCCGCAAACCTGGCGCCTCGAGGCCACTGGGCGCACGGCTTGCGCTCTTCTGCCACCGAGTCTCGATAGACCCTTTGGGCCCGCCGTGGAGCAGTTGCTAGAGCGGCGGCGCGGGGGGCGTCGTCATCGGCTGCGGGACGCGCACGGTCAGCACCGGGCAGGCGGCGCGGCGCAGCACCGCCTCGGCCACGCTCCCGAGCAGCACGCGCGAGAGGCCGGTCCGCCCGTGAGTCCCCATGACGATCAGGTTGGCGCCGGTGGTCTTCACCGCCGCCAGGATCGCCTCGGTCGGCTCGCCCGGCTCGACCCAGACGCCCACCGAGAGCGGCTTCACCTGCGACGCCTGGAGGAAGCGCTGCACCTCGCGCTCCACGTCGGCGCGCGTCTGCTCCCAGCCCGGCTGCCCCGCCGCGACCGGCAGGAGCGCGAGCGCCTCGGGGCCCACGTAGCCGCCCGACTCCCAGACGTGCAGCACCTCCACCGAGGCGGAGAGCCGCCCGGCCAGCCAGGTGGCGTACTCGAGCGCCACGCGCGAGGACGGGGAGAAGTCGATCGGCACGAGGATGCGGCTCACGTTGGGCACGGGCACCTCTCACGGACGCGGGCCGCTCATCGTAGCATCACCAACTGGCCAGGATGCGCGGGAGCGCGCCCGCCCCCACGTGGGCCTGCCTCCGCGCCGGTCGCTCGGCCGACGCGGAGCCCGCCGCTCCGCGAGCCGCTATGCTCCCAGGCCATGTGCGGCCGCTTCACGCTCACCGTCTCCGACATCGCCGCCCTGGCCCGCGCCTGGGGCGCCGAGGTGGACGAGGCCCTGCGGGCCGCCTGGCACCCGCGCTTCAACGTGGCGCCGGGGGATCTCGTGCCGCTCCTGCGCCAGGAGGCGGGCCGGCGGAGGCTGGTGGCGGCCGCCTTCGGCCTGCCGTCGCGCGGCGGAGGGCTCCACGTCAACGCGCGCTCCGAGACGGCAGCCCGCACGACCGCCTTCCGCGACGCGCTGGCCCACGCCCGCGCCGCCGTGCCGGCCGACGGCTTCTTCGAGTGGGAGGGGCCGGCGGGCGACCGGCGCCCGTCCTGGCTCCACCGGGCCGACGGCGCCCCGCTCCTCTTCGCGGCGGTGGCGGCGCCCGGCCCGGGCGGCGCGCCGGCCTTCGCCATCCTGACCGAGGACGCGGTCGACCCGGTGGTGCGGCTCCACGACCGGCAGCCGGTCATCCTGCCGCCGGCGCTGGTCGACCGCTGGCTGGCCGACGGCCCTCCGCCGCCGCTCCCGCCGGCCGAGCCGGGGATGCTCGCCGCGCGCCCCGTCTCTCGCCGGGTGAACAGCGCCACGAACGACGACGCCGGGTGCCTGGGGGCGCCGGAGGAGCCGGAGCAGGGGCGGCTCTTCTAGAGCGTCGTCGACTGCGCCAGCCGGACGCCGGCGGCCGCGAAGGCGGCGTCGGTCTCGAAGGCGCGGTCGGGGAAGACGGCGCGGGTGAGGTCGTCGAGCACCGTCACCTCGAACCCCTCGGCCGCCGCGTCGACCGCGCTGGCGCGCACGCAGAAGTCCCGCGCCAGGCCGCAGACGAAGACCCGGCGCACGCCGCGCGCCTTGAGCCAGGCGCCGAGGCCGGTGGAGGGGCGCGTGCCGTCGGGGCCGACGTTCTCGCGGAAGGCCGAGTAGGAGTCGACGTCCTGGCGCGTCCCCTTGCGCAGCACGAGCGTCACCGCGGCGTCGGGGAGCGCCGGGTGGAGCGCGGCGCCGGCGCTGGCGCGGACGCAGTGGTCGGGCCAGAGCTCCTGCTTGCCGTTCGGCCGGGCGACGGTGGTGTACGGGGCGGCGCCAGCGTGGGCCGAGGCGAACGAGACGTGGCCGGGCGGGTGCCAGTCCTGGGTGGCGACCACGGTGGTGAAGCGGGGCGCCAGGGCGGCGATGGGGGAGACGATGGCGTCGCCGCCCGCGACCCCGAGCGCACCGCCCGGCAGGAAGTCGCGCTGGAGGTCGACGAGGACGAGCGCGTCGCGCTGCGGATTGATGGTCATGGCGCGGCGATCATAACCGGCCCCCGGACGGCCGGCGCGCCCGCGCGGGACGGCGCGTTTCCGCCCGTTTACCGGTGGTTTCCGGGTTGCCCGGGCGGCGGCTCTGGGCTAGCTTCCGCGGCCTATGGACAAGACCTGGGTCAAGGACGTCAAGGAGGGAGAGCGGCTCAAGGCCGTCTTCCTCGTCGCCCGCAAGGCCACCCCCACCGCCAAGAGCGGCAAGACGTACCTGGCCGCCACGCTGCACGACAAGACCGGCGAGCTCGAGGCCCGCGCCTTCGACAAGATCGAGGAGCTGGGGGCCGCCTTCGACGAGAAGGACTACGTCGAGGTGGAGGGGCCCATCGGCACCTTCCAGGGCAAGCCGCAGCTCCGGATCGAGACGGTCGCCAAGGTCGACCCGGCCGGCCTCGACGCCGCCGAGTTCATCTTCGTGCCGCCGCCCGAGCCGAAGAAGCCGGAGAAGCCGGCGGCCGCCGAGGTGGACGACGCCCTCTGGAAGGAGCTGCTCGTCCTCGTCGAGGCCGTGGTCGACCCGCACGTGAAGGGGCTCATCGCCGCCTTCCTCGGCGACGACGACTTCGCCCACCGCTTCCGCCGCGCCGCCGCGGCCAAGACGGTCCACCACGCCTACCCGGGCGGCCTGCTCGAGCACACCGTCTCGACCATCAAGCTGGCCCACCGGCTGGCCGATCAGTACCCGCAGGTCGACCGCGACCTGCTGGTGGCCGGCGCCTTCTTCCACGACATCGGCAAGGTGCGCGAGCTCACCACCGAGCGGAGCGCCGAGTACACCGACGAGGGGAAGCTGGTCGGCCACCTGGTGATGACCGCCCAGTGGATCCACGACAAGGCGCGCCGCGCCGGCGTGCCGCGCGACCTCGAGCACCACGTCGTCCACCTGGTGCTGGCCCACCACGGCAAGCAGGAGTACGGCTCGCCCAAGGAGCCGCTCACGCTCGAGGCGCTGCTGACGCACTACCTCGACGAGATCGACAGCCGGGTCAACAGCTGGCTCAACCTCATGGGGAAGGACGGCGGCAACCGGCGCTGGACCGACTCGAACAACGTCTACGAGCAGCCGATCTGGCGCGGCGCCCTGCCGACCGTGCAGGCCGAGAAGAAGGGGCCGCCCGCCGAGGCCATGACCCCGGTCATCTACGTGCCGCGCGAGGGGCCGTCGCAGGGCAACCGGAAGAAGCCGGAGAAGAAGGCCCGCCCGGCCCCGGCCCAGCGCCCCGAGCGGCGCGCCGAGGAGAGGCCGGCCGCCGCCGAGGGGGCCGCGCCCGCCGCCGAGGGGCAGAAGGCCGACGCGCCGGCCGCGCCGCCCCGCCCCGAGCGCCCCGATCGCGGCAGCGACCGGGGCCACCGCGGCGGCCCCGGCTCGTTCGGTGGCCCGGGCGACAAGAAGAAGGGCTACACCGGGCCGCGCCTGCCGGGCGACAAGGGCCCGCACCGGCCGCCGGGCGAGAAGAAGAGCCTGACGCACAACCCGTTCGCCGCCCTGGCGGCCAAGCTCGAGGACGGCGCCAAGCCGGCCGAGGCGGCCGCGCCCGAGGGCGCCCCGGAGCCGGTCCCCGAGGCCGTCGAGGCGGCCCCCGCCGCGCCCGTCGAGCCGCCCTCCCCCGCTCCGGCGGAGGGAGCCCCGCCCGCCGGCGAGGGGACGACCTAGGTCGAAGGTCCGCGCGCCGCGGCAGGCACGCCGCCGCGGCGCGTGTTACAGGATCGCCATGGTTCCGTTCGGCCGGACGGCGGCGATCTTCGACGTCGACGACTCGCTCCTCGACGGCAACGCCGGGACCATCTTCACCTGGTACCTCTACCGGGAGAAGGTGATGCGCCCCGAGGTGCGGGCGCGCATCCCGCGCGTCATCTACGAGTACGCGCGCAAGCGGCTCTCCGAGCAGGACATGGTCGAGGTCGGCTCGCGCTGCCACGTCGGGCTGCGGGCCGACGAGCTCAAGGCCCACGCCCACGCCTGCTTCGAACGCCACCTGCGCAAGCGGATCACCTCCGGCGCCCTGCGCCAGATCCGGCGCCACCTGCTCTCCGGCCACTTCGTCCTCATCGCCTCCGGCTCGCCGCAGTACATCATCGATGAGATCGGCACCCACCTGCGCGTCCACGCGGCGCTCGGCACGCGCACCCGCGTGGTGGACGGGCGGGCCACCGACCAGATCCTGCCGCCGGTGGTCTTCCGCGAGGGGAAGCGCGAGGCGGTGGAGCGGGTCTGCGACCAGTGGGACCTCGACCTGGCGCGCTCCTGGCTCTACTCCGACTCGCAGGCCGACACCCCGCTCTTCGAGGCGGTGGGCCACCCGGTGGTGGTGAACCCCAAGGACCCCTTCCGCGAGGCCGCCCAGGAGCGCGGCTGGGAGGTGGTGGAGTGGGCCGACCGGAACAAGCCGGGCGTCGACGGCGAGGGGGCTGACGAATGGGGCAGCTGGGGCGGCTAGTCGAGCTCTCGGCCGCCGACGCGACGGCCCTGCAGGCGCTCTTCGGGCGCTGCGAGGCCTTCTTCCGGCTCGTCCACGGCGCGCCGCCCCGGCCGGACGAGGCCGAGCGGTTCCTGCGGGCCGAGGGCGCGGCGGGGACCGTCTTCGGCCTGCTCGACGACGAGGGGCGGCTCGTCGGCGCAGTCGACCTCACGCCCGACCAGCCCGAGCCGGGCGAGTGGCACCTCGGCACCATGGTGATCGAGCCGAGCATCCGGGGCGTCGGGCTGGGCGCCGACTTCCACGCCAAGGTGCTGCGCTACGCGCGCGGCCGCGGCGCCCGGGCCGTCCAGCTGCGCGTCGCGGGCGAGAACCCCGGCGCGGTCCGCTTCTGGGCGCGGGCCGGGTACGAGGAGGTCGGGCGCGGCACGGCGGAGGACGGGCGCGCCGTGGTGCGGATGCGGCTGGTGCTGTAGGCACTCGCGCCATGGCCCTGCCCCGCGCGCTCGCCCCGACCCTCGCGGCCGCCCTCCTCGCCGCGCTCGCGGCCGCCGCGTTCGCCCCGGCGGTCGGGAACGGCTTCACCGGCCTCGACGACGACGTCCGGCTGGTCGAGAACGCCCACCTGCGCGGCGGAGACGCCGAGCCGCTCCGCTGGGCCTTCTCCGCCGAGGCGGGGCGGCTCTACGTCCAGCCGCTCACCTGGCTCGCCTTCGCCGGCGAGGCGGCCGCCTTTGGGCTCGACCCGGGCGCCTTCCACGCCGTGAGCGTGGCGCTCCACGCGCTCGCCGCCGCGCTCCTCCTGCTCCTCCTGTGGCGGCTCACCGGCGCGCTCGGGCGGAGCGCCGCCGCGGCGACGATCTTCGCGCTCCACCCCCTCGCCGTCGAGCCGGTCGCCTGGGCGGCGGAGCAGAACACCCTCCTCGCCGCGGTCTCGGGGCTCGCCGCCGCCCACGCCCACGCCTGGCACGCCCGCGCCCCCTCGGCCGGCCGCTGGCTCCTCGTCGCCGCGGCCTTCGCCGCGAGCCTCCTCGCGAAGCCGTGGCTCCTGGGCCTGCCGCTCGTCCTCCTCGTCCTCGACGTCACGTGGCTCGGCCGCCTCCCTCCCGCGGGCAGCCCGGGGCGAGCGGCCGCGGCGCGCCGCCTCCTCCTCGAGAAGCTCCCGCTCCTGGCGCTCGGCGTCGCCTGGGCGCTGCACGCCAGGCTCGCGATGCAGGGGGACCCGGCGCTCCAGCTGGCCCCGGAGCCGGAGCGGCCGCTGGCGCTGCGGCTCGCCCACGCGCCCGTGGCGCTCGCCCGCACGCTCGGGAAGCTCGTCGCCCCGGTGGACCTCTCCGTCCACGACCCCTTCCCGGCCTCCGTCCCGGCCTGGCAGGTGCTCGGCGCGCTCGCGCTGATCGCCGGCATCACCGCGCTCGCCCTCGCCTGGCAGCGCCGCGCCCCCGCGCTCCTCGCCGGCTGGGGCTGCGTCATCCTCCTCCTCGCGCCGACGCTCGGCCTCGTCCAGGCCGGCCGCTGGCCCGCCATCGCCGACCGCTTCGCCTACCTGGCCATCGCCGCGGCGGCCGCCGGCCTGGCCTTCGCCGTGCCGGCGGAGCTCCTGGCGGGGCGGGCCCAGCGGTGGATCGCGGGCGCCGGCGTCGCCGTGCTCGCCAGCCTGCTCCTGCTCGTCACGCGCGCCCAGCTCGAGCCCTGGCGCGACC
>DASTGK010000133.1:0-9939 GCA_035719085.1 Anaeromyxobacteraceae bacterium | reverse complement strand
AGCCACGCCGCTGGCAGCGCCGCCGCGGCTCCCCAGGCGCCGGCCGCGGCCGTTCCGCTGCGCGCCGCCGCCGCCGTCCGGGTCCTCTCGGTCCAGGCCGGCACCGATGACGTGGGGGAGGCGGAGGAGCGGCGCAGCCGGACCGTCTGGATCCTCCTCGCCGTCGCCCTCCTCGGCGCGGGAGCGTTCCACGGCTGGCGCTGGTGGACGCGCGAGCAGGCCATCGCCGAGCTGCGGACGCTCCCCGGCGCACCGGACGGCATGATGCTCCTGCCGAGCGCCCCGGGCACGCCCAAGACGCTCATCCCGGTCAAGGGGCCGCCCGACCGGACGCAGGTCGAGAAGTTCAAGGCCCAGCAGTCGCTCGTCGGGAACGAGGTCACCGAGCTGCAGGGGGGCGGCCTGGTCGTCGCACCGCGCCCGGAGCCCCGCCCCGAAGTCGAGAGGAGATCCCCGTGAGGAACCCGACGAAGTGCCCGGCCCGGAGCCGCGGCTTCACGCTCATCGAGCTCATGATCGTGGTGGCCATCATCGGCATCCTGTCGAGCGTGGCGCTGCCGAACTTCCAGAAGCTCGTGCTGCGCGCGCGCGCCGCCGAGCGGCACGAGGTGATGGTTCGCGTCAAGAAGGCGGTCGCCGACCTCTACCTCCGCACCGGGAGCATCCCGGGCGGCGAGCTGACCGGCGACTTCCAGCCGCCGCTCCCGGCCGACGCGCAGAAGCGGATGCCCAACTGGCGCGCGCCCGGCTGGGATCAGGTCTTCCGCTCGAGCGAGGAGGTGGAGGGGTCCACCTACTACTCGTACAAGGTCCACGCCAAGGAGGGCGACAAGACCACGCCGCCCATCCTCGAGGTCTGGGCCGTCGGCGACCTCGACGGCGACGGCGTGCCGAGCACCCGGTACGTCAAGTACGAGCGGCGGGACGGCGTCTACCAGACCGACGAGAACGACACGACCTGCACCTGGGTCTGCCCGCCCATCGGCCAGGAGGACTCCGTCTCCTTCTAGCGCCTGCGCTTGCCGCGGCCCCGGCCCGCGGCTAGGTTCGGCGCCATGCCGACCGCCGGGAGCGCCGATCGGGTCCGCGAGCTCCGCGAGCGGCTGCGCGCCGCGGATCACGCCTACTACGTCCTCGACAACCCCATCCTCGCCGACGCCGAGTACGACCGGCTGATGCGGGAGCTGTCGGCGCTGGAGGCCGAGCACCCCGAGCTCCTCACGCCCGACTCGCCGACGCAGCGGGTGGGCGGCGCCCCCTCCGAGAAGTTCGAGAAGGTGGCCCACCGCGAGCCGATGCTCAGCCTCGGCAACGTCACCACCGACGAGGAGCTCGACGAGTTCGACGCCCGGGTGCGCAAGCTCCTCGGCGCGCCGGAGGGGACGGCCATCGACTACGTGGTCGAGCCGAAGCTCGACGGCCTGGCGGTCGAGCTGGTCTACGAGGGCGGCGCCTTCGCCCACGGCGCCACCCGGGGCGACGGCGCGGTGGGCGAGGACGTCACCCCCAACCTGCGGACGGTGGGGCGGCTCGGCGCCAACGCCGGCGTGCCGGCGCGCCTCGCCGGCGAGGCGCCGCCTCGGCTCGAGGTGCGCGGCGAGGTGCTGCTGCAGAAGGCCCACTTCGAGGCGATGAACCGCCGGCTGCTGGAGGAGGGCGAGGAGCCCTTCGCCAACCCGCGCAACGCCGCCGCCGGCTCGCTGCGCCAGCTCGACTGGCGCGTCACCGCCACCCGGCCGCTCTCCTTCATCGCCTACGAGGCGCTCGGCCCCGCCCACCCGCTCCTCGGCTGGCGCACCCACTGGGAGAAGCTCGCGGCGCTGGGCGCCTGGGGCTTCGAGGTGAACCGAGAGAACCGCCGCTGCGCCGGCATCGCGGCGGTGAAGGCGGAGCGCGACCGGCTGGCCGAGGGGCGCTTCGCCTTCCCCTACGACACCGACGGCATCGTGGTGAAGGTGGACGACCTCGACCTGCGGCTGCGGCTCGGCGCCGCCTCCAAGACGCCGCGCTGGGCGGTGGCCTTCAAGTACCCGCCGCAGGAGGAGGCCACGCGGGTGACCCGCATCTGGGCCTCGGTGGGTCGGACCGGCGTGCTCACGCCGGTGGCCGAGGTGGAGCCGGTGCGGCTCGGCGGCGCGCTGGTGTCCCGGGCCACCCTGCACAACGAGGACGAGCTCCGGCGCAAGGACATCCGCGAGGGCGACTGGGTGCTCATCCGGCGCGCCGGCGAGGTGATCCCGGAGGTGGTGAAGTCGCTGCCGGAGCGGCGCACCGGCGGAGAGCGGGAGTTCCGCTTCCCGTCGGCCTGCCCGGTCTGCGGCGCCCACGTGGTGCGCGAGGAGGGGGACAAGGCCTGGCGCTGCACCGGCGCCGCCTGCCCGGCGCAGCTGGCCGGCCGGCTCCGCCACTTCGCGCAGCGGCGCGCCCTCGACATCGAGGGGCTGGGCGACAAGCTGGCGGCCGAGCTGGTCGCCAAGCGGCACGTGAAGGACTTCGCCGACCTCTGGGCGGTCCCCTTCGCCACCTGGCAGCAGCTCTTCAGCCGGCCGCGCCCGCCCGCCGAGCCGGAGGAGGGCGAGGCGCCGGCGGAGGGGCGGGCCCGCAAGAAGGCGAAGCCGCCCGAGCTGCCCGAGAAGGCGGCCCAGAACATGGTCGAGGCGCTCGAGCGGGCCAAGCGGACCACGCTGCGCCGGCTCCTCTTCGGCCTCGGCATCCCGCAGGTGGGCGAGGCCACCGCCGCCCAGCTGGCGCGCGCCTTCCCGAGCACCGACGCCTTCCTCGACGCGTCCGAGGAGGCGCTGCAGGGGGTGCGCGACGTCGGCCCCGAGGTGGCGCGGCAGGTGCGCGAGTGGACGGTGGAGCCGCGCAACCGCGAGGTGGTGGCCCGGCTCCTCGCCGCGGGCGTGGCGCCGGAGGCCGAGGTGGTCGAGGCGCGGGGGCCGTTCGCCGGCAAGACGGTGGTGCTGACCGGCGGACTCTCGAAGCTGTCGCGCGACGAGGCCAAGGCCGAGATCGAGCGGCGCGGCGGCAAGGTCTCTGGCAGCGTCTCGCGCAAGACCGACCTCGTGGTGGCGGGCGAGGAGGCCGGCTCCAAGCTCGAGAAGGCCCGGGAGCTGGGGGTGGCGGTGATCGACGAGGCCGAGTTCCTGCGGCGCCTTTCGGACTGAAGGTCGCGGGGACCCACGGAGGTCCCCCTCGGCGGGCCGTTCCGGTCTATCTACCGGGGACGATGACCGCCGCCGACTCGCCCGCCTCGCCCGACGCCTCGCCCGCCCCCGCCTCGACGCCTCCCGCCCCGCCGCCCCGGCGGCGCTGGCGCTGGCCCACCGCCGGCGCCGCGGCCGTGGTCCTCTACGCCGCGCTCGGGTTCCTGCTCGCGCCGCGGCTCGTCCGGCAGGCGATCGTGGAGAAGGGGAGCGCCGCGCTGAAGCGGCCGGTCGCGGTGGCCGAGGTGAAGATCAACCCCTTCACCCTCTCGGTCTGGGTGCGCGGCCTCGAGGTGAAGGACCGCGACGGCGGCCGGCTCGCCGCCTGGGAGGAGCTGCACGTCCGGCTGGCGCCCTGGAAGGTCCTCTTCCGCGACGTGGGGCTCGCCGAGCTGACGCTGACGCGCCCGTTCCTGCGGCTCGGCCTCGACCGGCAGGGGCGGCTCAACGTGCAGGACCTCCTCGAGGGGGACGGCGCGCCCCAGCCCGCCCCGGCCGCCGCGAAGAAGAAGGAGCCGGCGCTCGGCCTGGCCCTCGACCGGCTCGAGGTGCTCGAGGCGAGCGTCGTCTTCGGCGACGCCACCGTGGCCCCGCCCTTCGAGACCACGCTCGGCCCGCTCACCGTGAAGCTGCGCGACTTCCGCACCCGCGGCGGCGCCGAGAGCCCGTACTCGTTCGAGGGGACGACCGAGGCCGGCGAGACCTTCTCCTGGAGCGGCACCGTCCTCTCGAGCCCGATCCGCTCGCGCGGCACCGTCGCCTTCTCCAAGGTGGCGCTCCCCAAGTACGACCCGTACCTGCGCGGCGAGGCGCCCAACCTCGAGGTGCGCCGCGGCACGCTCGCGCTCTCCACCCGCTACGAGCTGGAGTGGGGGGCCGCGAGCCGCCGCCTCGCCATCCAGGGGCTGAAGCTCGGCGTCGCCGACCTGGCGCTGGCCGGCCGCGGCGACGCGGCGCCGTCGGTGGAGCTGCCGTCCATCGAGGTGAGCGGCGTCGACGTCGACGTGCTCGGCAAGTCGGCGACGGTGGCCGAGGTGAAGCTCTCGGGCGGCGCCATCGACGCGAGGCGCGCCAAGGATCGGAGCCTCAACCTCGCCCGCATCGGCGAGCTCACGCCGTCGCCGCCGTCGAAGTGGACCTGGCGGGTGGGCGCGGTGGCGCTCGAGGGGCTCGGCGTCCGGTTCGAGGACGCGGTGCCGGCGACGCCGGGCCGGCTCGAGCTCTCCGGCGTGGCGCTCCGCATCGAGGGGCTGGCCAAGGGGAGCGGCGCGCCCTGCCCGTTCTCGGCCTCCTTCAAGCAGGGGGCGGCCGGCACCTTCGCGGTGAAGGGGACGGTGCGCCCCTTCGCCCCGGCCGGCGAGCTCTCGCTCGACGGCGCCGGGCTCGAGCTGGCGGCGCTCGCCCCGTGGCTCGACGGCGAGGCGCCGGTGCGGCTCGCCGACGGCAAGCTCGGGCTCTCGGCCCGCACCACCTTCGACGCCTCGGGCGCCGCCACCGCCTGGACCTTCGGCGGCGACGTGCGCGTCGAGGGGCTGGTGCTCCTGCACCCGACGCGGAACGAGGAGCTGGTCCGCTGGCGCGCGCTCGAGGTGCTGGGCGTCGACGCCGCCTCGGCCGGCCGGCGCGCCGCGGTGAAGACGGTGCGGCTCGTCGAGCCGCGGCTGCGCGCCGTCATCTTCGAGGACGGGACGACCGCCTTCGCGAGCGCGCCGAAGGGCGGCGCCGAGCCGGCCCCGGCCCCGGCCCCGGCCGCCAAGCCCGCGGCGCCGGGCCCGGCCTGGCGCACCTCGCTCGGCCTCTTCCAGATCGTGCGCGGCCGCTTCGGCTTCGTCGACCGCTCCATCGCGCCGCCGGTGCTCCTCTCGCTCACCGACGTCGAGGCGAAGGTGGCGAGCCTCTCCTCCGACCCGCACGTCCGCTCCACCGTCGACGTGAAGGCGCTGGTGGAGGGCGGGGCGCCGCTCACCGTGACCGGCACGCTCAACCCGCTGCAGACGAGCGCCTACACCGACCTCGTCATCGCCGGGAAGGGCGTCGACCTCTCGCCGCTCGGCCCCTACGCCGGCAAGCACCTCGGCTACGGGCTGCAGAAGGGGAAGCTCGACGTCGACCTGAAGTGCACCATCCAGGACAAGGCGCTCGCCTCGACCAACGTGGCCCGGGTCGACCAGCTGACGCTCGGCGAGGCGACCAACAGCCCCGACGCCACCAAGATCCCGGTGCGGCTGGCGCTGGCGCTGCTGAAGGACAAGGACGGCGTCATCCTGCTCGACGTGCCGGTGGAGGGGAAGCTCGACGATCCGGAGTTCAAGCTCGGGCGCGTCATCTGGCGCACCGTCCTCAACGTGCTCGTCAAGGTGGCCACCTCGCCCTTCAGCGCGCTGGCGGCGCTCGCCGGCGGCGGCGAGGCCGACCTCTCGCTCGTCGAGTTCGCGCCGGGCGGCGCCGCGCTCGACGAGGGGGCGCACAAGCGGATCGAGCTCCTGGCCAAGTCGCTGGCCCAGCGGCCGGCGCTGGCGCTCGAGTACGAGGGGACCGTCGACCCCGGCGCCGACGGCGCCGCCCTGCGGCGCGCCGAGCTGGAGCGGCTCCTGCGCCTGGCCAAGGGGGCGGCGCAGCGCCCGCCCGCGGCCGAGGACGCGGTGACCATCTCCGTCGACGAGCGGCCGCGCTGGGTGGCGGCCGCCTACGAGGCCGCCTTCCCGCCGGGCGCGGCCCCGAAGCCGGCCCCGGGCCAGCCGACCGCGGCGCCGCCCACCTTCGCGGCCATGGAGGAGAAGCTGCTCGGCACGGTGCAGGTGGCGCCCGAGGCGCTGCCGGCCCTCGCGGCGGCCCGCCCCGCCGCGGCGCGCGACGCGCTGGACGCGGCCGGCGTCGACCCGGCCCGCCTCTTCAAGGTGGAGGGGGGCGAGCGCGCGTCGAAGGAGAAGGGCTCGCGCGCCTACTTCTCGGTCCAGTCGCGGTAGGGTCGGGCCATGGCGCGGGCGCGGCTCCACCTCGTGGTCTCGGGGAAGGTGCAGGGGGTCTTCTTCCGGCAGGCGACGGCCGACGAGGCGGCGCGGCTCGGGCTCGACGGCTGGGTGCGGAACCTGGGCGACGGGCGGGTCGAGGCCGAGGCCGAGGGCGAGCGGGCCTCGCTCGAGGCGCTGCTCGCCTTCTGCCGGCGCGGCCCGCCGGCGGCGCGGGTGGAGGGCGTCGAGGCCGACTGGGGCGAGGCGCGGGGCGGGCTGGGGCCGTTCTCGGTGAGGAGGTAAGGGGCCCCGGTTGCGGCGGCGCGCGGCCGCGTGGTACTGCCGCAGCCGCCTCACGCCGGCGCACCACCGCGGCCGGCGCCTCCAACGGCGGGCACCAGGCGGTTCGACTCCGCCGCCCGACGCGACATGAACGACCGCACCTCGGGCCCCGCGCCCGCCTCCCCCTCCATCCTCGACGAGCTGGTCCTCCGCGCCGAGAAGCCGACGCGCTACGTCGGCTGCGAGTTCGGCGCCGTCAAGAAGGACCTCTCGTCGGCCCGGAGCCGCTTCGCCCTCTGCTTCCCGGACACCTACGAGGTCGGCATGTCCAACCTCGGGTTCCGGCTGCTCTACCACCTCCTGAACGACCAGCCCGGCCTGGCCTGCGAGCGGGTCTTCCTGCCCTGGCCCGACCTCGAGGCGCTGCTGCGCGAGCACGGCCAGCCGCTCTTCACCCTCGAGTCGCGCGCCCCGGTCCGCGACTTCGACCTGCTCGGCATCACGCTCCAGTTCGAGCTCTGCTACACGAGCGCGCTCGCGGTGCTCGACCTCGCCGGCATCCCGCTCCTCGCGGCCGAGCGGACCGACCGCGACCCCATCGTGGTGGGCGGCGGCCCCTGCGCCTACAACCCCGAGCCGGTCGCCGACTTCTTCGACTGCTTCGCCGTCGGCGAGGGCGAGGAGGTGGCGGTCGAGATCGCCGAGGCCGTGGCCGCCTCCGGCTTCCGGCGCGGCGGCGCCACGCGGCGCGAGGTGCTGGAGCGGCTCGCCCGCATCCCCGGCGTCTACGTGCCGGCCTTCTTCGCGCCGCGCTACGACCCGGTCGCGCGCACCCTCGCCGCCATCGAGCCGCTCCGCCCCGGCTACGAGAAGGTGGAGCGGCGCGTCCTGCCCGACCTCGACGCGCTGCCGACGACCGCCTACACCAGCCCCATCGTCCCGTTCATGCAGACGGTCCACGACCGGCTGCCGGTCGAGCTGCAGCGCGGCTGCACGCGCGGCTGCCGCTTCTGCCAGGTGGGCATGATCACCCGGCCGACCCGCCAGCGGAGCCCGGCCCAGGTGCTGGAGCTGGCCGAGACCGGCCTGCGCGCCTCCGGCTACGAGGAGGTGGGGCTCCTCTCGCTCTCCTCCGGCGACTACGCCTGCCTCGACCCGCTGCTCGACGACTTCATCGGCCGCTACGAGGGCGAAAAGATCGCCATGTCGCTGCCGTCGCTCCGCACCGAGACGATGAGCGCCGCGCTGGCCGAGAAGATCGGCCGCGTCCGCAAGACCGGCTTCACGCTCGCCCCCGAGGCGGCCACCGAGCGGATGCGGGCCGTCATCAACAAGGGGAACCGCGAGGCCGACCTGCTCCAGGCGGTCGACTCGATCTTCAAGAACGGCTGGTCGGTGCTGAAGCTCTACTTCATGATCGGCCTGCCGGAGGAGCGCGACGAGGACGTGGTGGCCATCGCGCAGCTGGCGCAGAAGTGCCTGGGCACGGCGCGCCGGGCGCTGCCCAAGGGGCAGGGCTCGGCGGCGATCCACCTCGGCGCCTCCACCTTCGTCCCCAAGCCCTTCACCCCCTTCCAGTGGGAGCCGATGATCTCCCCGGAGGAGACGCGGCGCCGCCAGGGGCTCATCACCGCCGCGCTCGGCGGCCGCCACGGCGCCATCCAGTTCAAGCCGCACGACTCGCGCCAGTCGTCGATCGAGGGGGCGCTGGCGCTCGGCGACCGGCGCGTCGGCACCGCCGTGCTCCACGCCTTCCGCGCCGGCCAGCGGCTCGACGGCTGGACCGAGTGGTTCGACGAGCAGCGCTGGCTCGACGCCTTCGCCGAGTGCGAGCGGGTGCACGGCGTCGGCCTCGACTTCTTCGCCCACCGCCGGCGCCGGCTCGACGAGGTCCTGCCCTGGGACCGGATCGACTGCGGCGTCACCAAGACCTACCTGCAGAAGCAGCTCGCCGCGGCGCGCAACCTGGCCGAGGTGCCCGACTGCGTCCTCGCGCCCTGCACCAACTGCGGCGCCTGCGACCACGAGGTGGTGAAGAACCGGATCCACACGCCGGACGAGTACGTCAAGGCGCCGCCGCCCCCGCCGCGGCCGCCCGAGACGCCGGTGCGCAGCCACGTGCGCGTCAAGTACGCCAAGGAGGGGCGGCTCGTCGCCCTCTCGCACCTCGAGACCATCCACGCCCTGCTGCGCGCCTTCCGGCGGGCCCGGCTCCCCATGGCCTTCTCGCAGGGGTTCCACCCGAAGCCGAAGGTCTCCTACGGCCCCGCCCTGTCGGTCGGCATCGAGAGCCGGGCCGAGCTCATCGACCTGGAGCTCGTCGGGACGGTCCCGGCGGGCGAGGTGGCGGCCATGCTCGCCCCCAACCTGCCGGAGGGGCTCACCCTCCTCTCGGCGGAGGACCTCCCACTGGGGGCTCCCTCGATCGGCGAGAGCCTCCGGGCCATGCACTATGTAGCCGTCTTTGCTGATGATTCGTGGACTGAGGCCGCCCTCGGGGAGCGGGTGGAGGGCTTCCTGACCCGGGAGTCGGCGGTGGTCCGCCGGACGGCCCCCCCCCGGAACCGGGACCGGAAGCGGCACCAGAAGATTGCGGCCCCCAAGCAAAGAGAGATAGACCTTAGGGAAATCGTGACCCACCTCGGCGTCGAAGGGCCGGGCCGGGTCGCGTTCAGCTTGAGGGCGGATCCCTCCGGGAGCGCACGGCCGGCCGAGGTGCTGGCGGCGGTCTTCGGCGCGAACGGGGAAGCGCCCAGCGGAGTGAAGGTTCTGAAGGAGGGCGTGAGCCTGGCGAGGACCGTTCGGGAAGGGCCACAGGGCCAACCGCGCGCGCCTCGCTACCTCGACGCCTGAAGGTTCAACGATTCATGCCCCGGGAGAGGCCGCGCAGCGCGCGGCGCCCGGCGCGAAGGGTAACGAGCTCGTGAGCGCACGCTCCGAACACGATCCGAGGACCGCGGCGCCGCCGCGGCCCGACCGATCGCGGCCTGCCTCGACGGCGGGCCTCGCTCCCCCTGCGCCATCGGCCCGGGGGGAGAGGGGTCCACCATGGCCGACAAGAACATCCTGGTGATCAACGCCGCGGGCGCGGAGACGCGCGTCGCGCTGGTCGAGAACGGGACGATCCACGAGTACTACCTCGAGCGGAAGCGCGAGAAGGGGATCGTCGGCAACATCTACAAGGGGCGGGTGGTCCGGGTCCTCCCGGGCATGCAGGCCGCCTTCGTCGACATCGGCCTCGAGAAGGCCGCCTTCCTCTACGTCGGCGACGTCTACGGCGACCCCGACTTCTCCGAGGAGTTCGAGCTGACCGAGGGGGAGCACGCCGTCGGCGTCTCCGAGGTCCCGAGCGAGGAGGAGGCGGTGGCGCAGGAGGAGGCGGCGCAGGCCGCCGCCGTGGCGCCGCCCGTCGAGCAGGCCGCGGCAGCGCCGGCCGAGCCGGCCGAGCCGGCCGCGCTCGAGCCGTCCGCCGAGCCCGCGGCTCCGGTCGAGGTCGCTCC
>DASTGK010000132.1:0-2387 GCA_035719085.1 Anaeromyxobacteraceae bacterium | reverse complement strand
ACGGCGAGCCGATCGTCGAGGAGGGGGAGGCCGGGACGGCCTTCTACGTGGTGGCGACCGGGCGCGTCGCCGTGACGAAGCGCGACGAGGCGGGCGAGCCGGTGGCGCTGGCCCACCTGGGCGAGGGGGAGTTCTTCGGCGAGATGGCGCTCCTCTCCGGCGCGCCGCGCGCCGCCACGGTCGCGGCGGAGGGGGAGGTCGAGGTGCTCGAGCTCCCGGCCGCCGTCCTCCAGGCGCTGGCCGGCCGCCACCCGCACGTCGCCGGCTCGCTGCGCCGCTTCTACCGCCAGCGGCTGCTCGCCAACGCCATGGCGGTGAGCCCGGTCTTCCGGCCGTTCGGCCGCGAGGAGCGCAAGCGGCTGGTGGAGCGCTTCCGCGCCCGCGACGTGGCGGCGGGCGAGGTGATCCTGCGCGAGGGGGAGCCGTCCGACGGGCTCTACGTGATCCTCGACGGCGCCGTCGACGTGCAGAAGCGGAAGGACGGCACCACCGCGCAGGTGGGCCGGCTGCACGAGGGGGACCTGTTCGGCGAGGTGAGCTGCCTGCGCAAGACGCCGGCCACCGCCACCGTGACCGCCCGCCGCGCCGGGACCGTGCTGCGCCTGCCGCGCTCCGACTTCGACGCCCTCGTCACCGGCTACCCGCAGATCCTGGAGCTCCTCTCGTCGCTCTCCGAGGAGCGGCTCGAGGCGCAGGACGCCATCCTCTCCGGCCACGCGGCCTGGGACGAGGATGGGCTGGTCCTGGTCTGATTCCCGTCACGCCGCCGGCTGCGCCGGCGGCTCGGGCGGCGGCATCGGCGGCGGCACCGCCGTGGTCGGCAGCACCGGCGTCTGCCCGAAGCGGGTGCGCAGCACCGCGCCGAAGGTCACCATGGCGGCGGTGATCCAGACGAGCCAGCCGAGGAACGGGATGGAGGTGAGGGCCACCACGATGGCCGTCCCGGCCGCCAGCTGCACCGCCATCAGGCCGCGCCCCACCTCCGGCGGCAGCGACCGGCCGACGAGCCAGGCGAGCGCCGTGAAGCCCATCACGCCGGCCACGGCGACGCCGAGCGCCTGCACCGCCACGAGCGGGATGCCGAGCACGGTGACCACGAGCAGCACCAGCAGGAAGGGCTGCGCCAGCAGGCCGAGGAAGCCGGCCAGGAGCGACTTGAAGGGGTTGGCCGTCATGGCGGCCGCCACCGCCTCGAGCCGCCGGGGGAAGAGCGCCACCAGCAGCAGGCCGAGCGCCAGGTAGACGGCGTAGCGGGCCAGGATGCCGGCCATCGTCCAGAGCGGGCTGGAGCGCTCCTCGGCGTGGGCCCTGGCGAGCCCGATGAGGCCGCCGAGGCGCGGGAAGGGGACCTCGGTCCGCTGCCCGCCGACGTCGCCGCTCGGGTCGACCTGGACGCGCCCGCCGACCGAGACGGCGTCCTGGGCCACCGAGGCGCCGGGCCCGACGCGCACGTCGCCGGCCACCGCCACCACCTGCCGGCAGGAGGCGCCGGCCTCGAGCGTCACGCTCCCGCCGACCGCCACCACCTCGCGCGCCTCGGCGCCGGCCTTGAGCGTCACGCTCCCGCCGATGGCCCGCACGTCGCGGGCCGCCTGGCCCGCCTCGACCACCACGTCGCTGCCGACCTGCTCCCGGTCGCGCTCGGCGGCGCCGCGGTCGCGGGACTTCATGTCGCGCTCGGCCTGGCGCAGCTCGCGCTCCGCCTGGCGCATCGCCTGCTCCACCGTGCGGCCGATGGAGGGGCCGAGCTCGCCGTGGAACTGGTACCGCCCCAGGCCGCCCTCGCGCGGCGAGATGGTGACCACCGACCCCTCGCGCACCGCCTGCAGGTCGAGCTGCGTCAACACCGCCTTGAGCGCCTCCTCCACCGGCGTGTCGCGGAAGTGGGCGCTCACCGGGCCGAGCTTGCCGCGCGGCAGGACGATGGAGAAGCCGGCCGCCTTGCCGAGCTCGAGCAGCACCTCGCGCCCGGCCTTCTCGTCCAGCTCTGCCGTGAACTTGCGGCCGCTCGGCCGGTCGAAGCCGGTGAGGACCGGCCGCTCGGTCACCGGCGCGATGCCCGGGGCCACCACCACCACGCCGCCCCGGCGCGTGGCGGCGAGCCCGGTGCCGGAGAGGGCGGCGCGCAGGGCCTCCTCGACCGGCACGTCCTTGAGCTTGAGCACCAGGAGCCGCTCTCCGACCCGGCCGGTGTTGAGCACCACGTTCCAGCCGGCGGCGTCGGCGATCTGCTGCAGGGCGTCGTCGATCGAGTCGGTGTCGTCGAGCGTGACGCGCTTGCCCGAGGGCTGGGCCGGCCAGTCGCCGCGCAGCACCTCCTCGGCGCCGGGCAGCGGCGGCAGGCCGGGGAGCGAGGGGGTGGGCGGCAGGGCCGGGGCCGCGGGCGC
>DASTGK010000131.1:0-2616 GCA_035719085.1 Anaeromyxobacteraceae bacterium | reverse complement strand
CTGTACGGCGATCTCAAGCTCACCCACGGAGTCAGTCCCCAAGGGGCTAACGATCTGCCGTACAGCCACGCGGTCTTTCATGACCCCCCTCCAGATACCAGGGGCGGGGTGAGGGGGCTCGTCGCCGCGAGCACCGCCTCGCCGCTCAACGCCACGGCGTCGGCCGGGGTGAGGGGGCTCGTCGCCGCCTCCCAACGCCTCGCACGTCGACGCTCACCGCGTCGGGCCAGGGTGAGGGGGCAGCGATCAGGGGTCGCGGTCGGCGTCGACCAGCGACACCCCGCTCACGCCAGCTTCTTCTCCTTCTCGAAGGAGAGCAGCGGCGGCTCGCGGTTCAGGATCACGCCGTCGGTGATCTTGCACTCCTTCACGCCTTCCCGGTACGGCACGTCGTACATGATGTCGAGCATGGCGTGCTCGAGGATGGCGCGCAGGCCGCGCGCCCCCGACTTGCGCCGCATCGCCTCGCGCGCCGTGGCGCGGAGCGCCTCGCGGGTGAAGGAGAGCTTCACCTTCTCGAGCTCGAAGAGCTTCTGGTACTGCTTCGTCAGCGCGTTCTTCGGCTGCGTCAGGATGGTGACGAGGTCCTCCTCGGTGAGGTCGGACAGCGTCGCGATCACCGGCAGGCGGCCGACGAACTCCGGGATCATGCCGAAGCGGGTGAGATCCCCGGGCTCGACGCGGGCCAGCAGGTCGCCGAGCGAGATCTCCTCCTTCTGCTCGATCTTGGCCCCGAAGCCGAGCCCCTTCACGCCGACGCGCCGCTTGATCACCTGCTCCAGGCCGCAGAACGCGCCGCCCACGATGAACAGGATGTTCGACGTGTCGACCTGGATGTACTCCTGCTGGTTGTACTTCTTGCCGCCGCGGGGCGTGACGTTGGCGCGGGTGCCCTCGATGATCTTGAGGAGCGCCTGCTGCACCCCCTCGCCGCCCACGTCGCGGGTCGGGCTCGGGGTGTCGCCCTTGCGGGCGATCTTGTCGATCTCGTCGATGTAGACGATGCCGCGCGCCGCCTTCTCCACGTCGTAGTCGGCGTTGTGCAGCAGGTTCTGGATGATGTTCTCGACGTCCTCGCCCACGTAGCCGGCCTCGGTGAGGCTGGTGGCGTCGGCGATGGTGAACGGGACGTTGAGGAAGCGCGCCAGCGACTGGGCGAGCAGCGTCTTGCCCGAGCCGGTGGGGCCGATGAGCAGGATGTTCGACTTCTGGAGCTCGACCTCGTCGCCGGCCGCGCGCGCCTGGCCGGGCCGCGGCGGGCGCGGCGCCTTGCGCGAGTAGACGCGCTTGTAGTGGTTGTAGACGGCGACCGCGAGCACCTTCTTGGCGCGGTCCTGGCCGACCACGTAGTCGTCGAGGAAAGTCTTGATCTCCGCCGGCGTCGGCAGCGAGACGCTCGGCCGCCCGTCCTCACGGTCGGCCTCCTCGGCGATGATGTCGTTGCACAGCCGGATGCACTCGTCGCAGATGTAGACGGTCGGCCCGGCGATCAGCTTGCGGACCTCCCGCTGGCCCTTGCCGCAGAACGAGCAGGAGAGGTTTCCGTGGTGGTGCTCTTTGCGGCTCACGCGTGGTCCCTCGTCCAGCGGATGGTACCAGAATCGGCCGGCCGCCGGAAAACCGGGGCCGCATGGAAAACATAACCCTGCCCCCGGCGCTTCGCCCGTCCGGCGGGGCGATCAGGGGCGCTTTTCAGGTCTCAGGCGCGGCCGGCGAGCCGCTCCAGCTCCTCGGCCAGCTCCTCGGCGCGCCCGGAGAGCGACCTCGGCACGGCGCCGTCGCCCGCGCACGCCTCGGCCAGGCGGCGGGCCGCCGCGGCGAGCCGCATGAGCCGCTCCTCCTTGGAGGGGCGCGGCGGGGGCGGCGGCGGGCCGAACTTCTCGGAGATGGTCTTGTTCATCGCCGCCGGGGTGGGCGGCCGCTCCAGCACCTCGTCGCGCAGCTCGCGCCACCCGTCGGCCGAGAGCCGCCCGGCCGCCTCGGCGCGCGACAGCACCTCGATCACCTCGAACGGCGGCGCCGCCTCGCCGCCCCGCCCCTCGGCGAGCCGCGGCTCGTGCCGCTCGAGGAAGCCGAAGCTGGCGGTCAGCTTGTCGGCCGTGGCCTTCTTGATGAAGAGCTCGGCCGTGCAGTACTTCTCGAAGCTCGGGTGGCCCCACTCGCGCCAGAGCTCGCCGCGCCGCACCTCGGCGAGCAGCCGCGCGAAGTCGACCCAGGCCGCCTTGAAGCGGCGCGCCCCCTCCATCACCTTGCGGCGCATCGAGCCGGGCGGCAGCTCCTCGGCGCGCGCGGCCAGCCGGTCGGCCGTGCCGGTCACGGGCCGCCGACCCGGAAGACGAGGGCGACGTTGGGGCGCTGGCCGGGGAAGCGGGGGAAGCTCCAGCGCGACAGCTCCTGCTCGAAGCAGTCGCGCAGCGGCCCCTGGCGCAGCCGCGGATCCATGATGGCCACGCGCACCACCCGCCCCTCGTTGCCGACGGTGAACTCGAGCGGCACCTCGCCGGCGAAGTCCGGGTCGCGCGCCGCGTGCTCGCGCAGGCAGCGGGCCAGCGTCTTCTGCTGGGCCGAGACCACCGCCTGGATCCGCGCCGGGTCGAACTGGGTGGCGACGAGGTC
>DASTGK010000130.1:0-5732 GCA_035719085.1 Anaeromyxobacteraceae bacterium | reverse complement strand
AGGCGCGGCCGAGGAGCGCGGCGTGGACGATGGGCGCGCCGGCGCCCGCGACCACCACGCCGACGAGGACGAGGAGGAAGGCGGGGACGGAGAAGACCGGCGCCACCGGGTGGTCGGAGAGGAGGGCCGGGGCGGCGGGCGCCGCGGGCGCCGCCTCCTGCGGCGGGCTCCCGGCCCCGGTCGGCGTGCTGGCGTCGTTCACGGTCGGGGGCGGGGCGCGGCTACTCCCGCGTCTTCAGCAGCGGGAAGAGGATGACGTCGCGGATGGAGGGCGAGTCGGTGAGGAGCATGGTGACGCGGTCGATGCCGATCCCCTCCCCCGCCGTCGGCGGCATGCCGTGCTCGAGCGCCCGGACGAAGTCCTCGTCGTAGGGCATGGCCTCCTCGTCGCCCGAGGCCTTGGCCCGCATCTGGGCCTCGAAGCGGGCCCGCTGGTCGGCCGGGTCGTTCAGCTCGGAGAAGGCGTTGGCCACCTCCATGCCGGCCGCGAAGATCTCGAAGCGGTCGACGAGGCGCGGGTCGGCGTCGCGGCGCCGGCTGAGCGGCGAGGTCTCGATCGGGAAGTCGACCACGAAGACCGGCCGGTCCCTGGGCAGCTTCCGCTCGCAGAAGACCTCGAAGGCGGCGGCGATGATCTCGCCCGGCGACTTCTTGGCCGCCTGCTCCAGCTTCCAGCAGTCCTCCGAGTCGTGCTCGCGCGTGGCCGCGCGGGCCACCGCCTCGGCGAGGCCGCGCCCGGCCAGCGCGTCCTCGGGCGAGAGGCCGAGCGCCTTGGCCCCCTCGGCCAGCATGGAGACGCGCGGGAAGGGGGGCGTGAAGTCGATGGCCTGCCCCTGGAACGTGACCACCGGGCCGCCGTTCACCGTGACCGCCAGCTCGTGGAAGAGCTGCTCGTTGAGGACCATCAGGTCCTCGTGGGTGGCGTAGGCCTGGTAGAACTCGATGGTGGTGAACTCCGGGTTGTGGCGCCGGTCGATCCCCTCGTTGCGCCAGATGCGGCCGATCTCGTAGACGCGCTCCAGGCCGCCCACCACCAGCCGCTTCAGGTGGAGCTCGGTGGCGATGCGCAGCTTGAGGTCGAGGTCGAGCGCGTTGTGGTGCGTCTCGAAGGGGCGGGCCGCGGCGCCGCCGGCCTCCTCCGGCTTGTGGAGCGTCGGCGTCTCCACCTCGAGGTAGCCGCGGGCGTCGAGGAAGCGCCGGATGGTCGAGACGATGCGGGCGCGCTTCACGAAGACGTCGCGCACGCCCTTCGTCACCACGAGGTCGACGTAGCGCTGGCGGTAGCGCAGCTCCACGTCGGAGAGCCCGTGCCACTTCTCTGGCAGCGGCCGCGTCGCCTTGGTGAGGATGGTGAACCGGGCCGCCTCGACCGTCAGCTCGCCCGTCTTGGTGCGGGTGGCCGGCCCCTCGGCGGCGACGATGTCGCCGACGTCGAGCAGCTTGAAGACCTCGAAGCCCTGCTCGCCGACCTTGTCCTTCTTGACCCAGACCTGGATCTCGCCCGAGCGATCCTGCACGCGCAGGAAGGCCGCCTTGCCGAAGCTGCGCAGCGCCAGCACGCGGCCGGCCACCGACCAGGCGCCCGGGTCCTTGGCGATCTCCTCGGCCGGCTGCGCGCCGTAGCGGGCGTGCAGGTCGGCGGCTAGGTGGGCCGGGGTGTGGCCGTTGCCGAAGGGGTTGACCCCCAGGGCACGCAGGGCCTCGGCCTTCTTCAGGCGCTGGGCGATGATCTCTCGCTCGGTCGCGCCGAGGTCGTCTGGGGTCGGGTTCTTGTCGTCCATCTCGTGATTTCCACGGGGAAAAGGGCTGGCGCAGGCTATGCGGGGCACCCCTCCCCCGTCAACGCGAGAACGCCCGGTGGGGCAGGACCCTTCCCGGGCTCCCGCCGACGCCGGTGACATACCCGGTCGGAGCCTCCCGCACCGGCCGGGGAGGACCGAACATTGGCCCCGGGCCCGGCGCGCGCCGGGGGAGGGGTGCATGCCGGCCAGCTGGTCCGATGGCTACGCCACGGGCGTCGCGGAGATCGACGCGCAGCACCGCGAGCTGCTCGAGCTCGTGAGCCGGCTGCTCGGCGCGATGGACCGCGAGCCGGCGGCGGTGGCGCGGGCGCTCGACTTCCTCGGAGACTACGTGGTGAGCCACTTCGACGCCGAGCGCCGGCTCATGGAGGCGCACGGCTACCCGGCCGCCGAGGCGCACCGGGCCGCGCACGAGGGGTTCGTGCGGGCGTACGGGCGGCTCCGCTTCGACTACGACCTCGACGGCCTCACCGACGGGATGCGCGAGCTCATCGGCGGCTGGATGATCGACTGGCTGAAGGGGCACATCGTCGGCGAGGACAAGGAGCTCGGCCTGTGGCTGGCGGCCCGGGGGCGGGCCGAGGCGGCGCTCTCGCCGGGCCGGACCTGGGTGGTGCCGAGCGGCGCGGCGCTGCGCGTGCTCTCGGTGGCGCCGGGCAAGGGGCTGCACCGGGCCGGCGTCGAGCCGGGCGACCTCATCCTGGCGCTCGGCGGGAAGCGGGTCACCGAGATCGGCGTCGACCAGGCGGTGGCCACCCTGAGCGCCCCGGGCGCCGGCGGGCTGACGCTCACGGTCCACCCCGGCGGCGACCGGGAGCGGATCGTGACGCGCTTCATGCCGCGGAAGACGAGCCCGGGGATTCCGACGGTGCAGTGAGGACCTCGTTTCTCGTCCGAACCCGCACCCGCACCCGAACCCGTGGTCCGTGTCCGTGACCCCTGCCGGTGCCCGTGCCCGACGGCGGGGCACGGGACTGCGCCGGCCCACGGGAGCGCGCGCCACGGAGACGGCGCACGCGTCCGGGTTCGGGTTCGGGTTCGGGCTTCAGCGCCTCGGTGTCGGCCGGCGCTTCGCGGTGGCGCTCGCCACCTTGGCCTTCCCCTTCTTCGCACCGCCCGCCTTCCGCGTCGCAGGCTTCGCCGCCTTCCTCGCCGCCGCCCGTCCGGCCGCCTCCACCGCCAGGCGCGCCCACGGGAGCATCTCCTCCGGATCGTCGAGCGCGCCGTCCGGCGGGGTGAGGTAGCCCATGCTCATCTCCTCGCCGCGCGGGCCGCGGTAGACGAAGGGCGTCCCGCCCGCCGCCTCGAAGGCCGCGCGCGTCTCGTCGTCCACCTTGAGGTAGAGCCGCCCGTCGTCCGGATCGCCGATGGCGAAGAAGCGGCCGGCCGCGTAGAAGCCGAGCCCGCCGAACATCCGGCGCGCCACGACGCCGGGGCCGAGGCCGCCGAAGAGGTCGAGGGCGTGCGCCGCGAGCTGGTCGGAGGAGGTCACGCCGGCTACCTCGGCTGGTACACCCGGTAGTCGATCTCCGGGAAGAGGTTGTCCTTCGCCTCCACGTGCGCCAGCCAGGCCTCGTCGATCTGCTGCGCCCGGAGCTGGTCGTGCAGCCGCGTGAAGCGGAGCACGTGCTCCTTGGTCCGGCGGATGGCGTACTCGACCATGGTGCCGGTCTTCATGATGAAGGCCCAGTCGGACGACTGCGCCAGCAGGAGCTCGCGCGCCGCCTGGTCGAGGGCGCGCCGCTCGAGCGGGGTGGGCTGGCGCACGTCGCGGGCGAGGGCGATCATCCGCTCCGCCGCCTTGTGCAGGTGGCGGTAGATCCAGTCGTTCGAGCCGTCGAGCCAGACGCCGGCGTAGCCGCCCGCGCCCCAGGAGCAGAGCGGCGGCGTGGCCAGCTGCTGCGCCGGGTTCTCGCGCAGGTAGTCGCCCGGCGTCGCCAGCCGGAAGACGCGCTGGTCGTAGGCCACCTTGCGGATCAGGGCGTCGATGAAGCGCGGCCCCTCGTACCACCAGTGGCCGTAGAGCTCGGCGTCGTAGGGCGAGACGACGATGGGGCGCACCCCGTCCATCCGCGCGGCCAGGTGCTCGATCTGGCGCTCGCGGTTGAACATGAAGTTGCCGGCGTGCTGCGCCGCCCGCTCGGCGGCGCGCTGCGGCGAGTAGGGCTCCTTGTGCGCCGTCTTGCCGGTGATGCGGAAGTACTTGATGCCGACGTTCTTGCGGGCCCCGGTCGGCTGCACGTAGTCCTTCACGTAGTCGAAGTCGAGGTCCCAGCCGACGTCCCGGTAGAACTCGCGGTAGTCGGGATCGCCCGGGTAGCCCGACTCGGCGCTCCAGACCTGCATCGACGACTCGGGGTCGCGCGCGAAGGCGGCCGGGCCGGTCGGCGTGTAGATGGGGGCGTAGACGCCGTAGCGCGGGCGCGGCGTGGCGTCGGTGACGCCGTGGGTGTCGACGTAGAAGTAGCGGATGTTCTGCTCCGCCAGCGCCGCGTCGAGCCCGGGGAAGTAGCCGCACTCCGGCAGCCAGATGCCCACCGGGTCCTTGCCGAAGTGGCGCCGGTGGTGGGTCGCGGCCACCGCGATCTGCGCCCGCACCGCCTCCGGGTACTGCTGCATGAGCGGCAGGAAGCCGTGGGTGGCGCCGCAGGTGAGCAGCTCGAGCCGCCCCGCCTCCTCCAGCCGGCGGAACGCGCCCACCAGGTCGCGCCGGTAGCGGTCGTGGAAGAGCGAGCGCAGCTCGAAGAACTCGGCGCGGTAGTGCTGCGCCAGCCCGTGGAAGGTCGGGTCGTGGCGGGTCCGGTGGACCTCCTTCTCCGCGAGCTCGCAGAGCTTGTCGAGCCGCCGGGCGTAGCGCCCCATGAGCAGCTCGTCGCGCAGCATGGCGACGAGCGGCGGCGACATGGTGAGCGAGATCCGGAACGGGATCCCCTCGTCGGTGGCCTGGTCGAAGACCCGCAGGAGCGGCAGGTAGGTCTCGGAGATGGCCTCGTAGAGCCAGTCCTCCTCCAGGAAGTCCTCGAACTCCGGGTGGCGGACGAACGGCAGGTGGGCGTGCAGGTGCAGGGCGACGTAGCCGCGGACGTCCGGGGGCATCTAGGCGTCCCTCCCGCCGAAGGGGCCGAAGGGCGAGGAGGGGGAGCCCGGGCCGCCGTGCGGCGACGACGGGCGGCCGCCCATGCCGCCCGCGCCGGGGGCGCCGGCCAGCTCGGCCCGGAAGCGGGCCCAGTCGGAGAGCCGCGCCAGGAGCGCGCGCAGCTCCTCGGAGAACGGGCCGCCCGGCGCGCCGGGGCCGAGCAGCCTCGGCAGCGGCAGCTCCCAGGGGATGTTCACGAAGCGGTCGTCGAGCACCGGCGACGGGCCGACCGGCGGGAGCACCACCGGGTTGGAGGCGGCCGGCAGCAGCCGGTCCTGGCCGCCCCGGCCGACGACGTGGATCTCGGCCCGGTAGACGCGCCCCGGCTCGAGGTCGTGGACGTAGTAGCCGCGCGACTCGAGCGCGAAGTCGATGACGCGGACGCGCTCCCAGCCGGCGCCGCGGGCGAAGAGCCAGATCTGGGCGTGCGGCTGCTCGACGCCGGCGAAGGCCGAGGCGAGCGTGTCGCGCCCGTGGTCCCAGTAGAGGAAGAGCGTGCGCGGGTCGCGCGGCAGCGCCACGAGCGTGTCGTCGCCGTAGGCCCAGGGCAGGTCGCCGAGCCCCTCGTCGTAGACCGGCAGGGCGCCGGGCTCCTCGTCGAAGCCGCCGCTCTCGAGCATCGGGTGCGGCGCCTCGCGGACCGCGTCCTCGCCGCGGACCCGCGCCACGAAGAAGCCCTCGGGGTCGGGGCTGGGCGGCGCGGCCGCGACCGGCGCCGCGGCGGCCGGCCGCTTCGCGACCGCCTTCCTGGCGGGCGGCTTGCGGGCGGCCGGCTTCCTGGCGGCCGCCGCCTC
>DASTGK010000129.1:0-3085 GCA_035719085.1 Anaeromyxobacteraceae bacterium | reverse complement strand
GCGGCGGGCGTCGAGGAGGCGGCGCCCCAGCCCTGGGGCTGGCCGGCGGGCGGCGGGAAGCCCGGCGGCGGGGGCGGCGACACGAGCGTGGTCGGCGCCGGCGGGGCGGCGAGCGCGGCCAGCTCCGGCACCGTCTCCCAGGGCTGCCAGCCGGCCATGCCGGCGGTCCAGACGCGCGTGCCCGGGGCGAGGCGGCCGCTCGTGATCGCCTCGCGGACGGCGGCGCCGGTGATCGGCCCCGCCTGCTTGCCCGCCTCGTCGTAGTACCAGAGCGCCTCGCTCATCCGGTTCCCTCGCCGCGGCGCGCCGCGGCTCACGCGTGATACTGCACGAGGACGCAGGTGATGTTGTCCACCCCGCCCGCCTCGTTGGCGGCGTCCACCAGCGACTGCGCGGCCGCCTTCAGGTCGCCGAGCCCGTGCCGCACCAGCTCGGCGATGCGGGCGTCCGGCACCATGCCGGAGAGCCCGTCGCAGCAGAGCAGGACCACGTCGCCGTCCTGGAGCGGCTCGCGGAGCACGTCCACCTCGACCGTCGGCTTCATGCCGAGGGCGCGGACGATGACGTTCTTGTGCGGGAAGCTCTCCACCTCCTCGGGCGTGAGCTTCTTGGTCTTCAGGTAGTCGTTGAGGAGCGAGTGGTCCTCGGTGAGCTGGCGCAGCGTCCCCTGGCGCCACAGGTAGGCCCGGCTGTCGCCGACGTGCCCGATGACGGCGGCGCCGCCGGTCAGGTGGGCGCAGACGAGCGTCGTGCCCATGCCCTGGAGCCGCTCGTCGCCCTGGGCCCGCTCGTGGATGCGGGCGTTGGCGAGCCGCACGCCGGTGAGCACCCGGTTCTCGTCGGGGCGCCGCGCCGGGTCCTCGGCGAAGGGCCAGGTGGCCTCGTCGTCGCGCCCGGTGAGCCGGAAGAACTCGGCCATCTCCTCGACGGCGATGCGCGAGGCCACCTCGCCGGAGGCGTGGCCGCCCATGCCGTCGGCCACGCAGTAGAGGTGCTCCTCGGGGAGCAGGAGGAAGGCGTCCTCGTTGTGGGACCGCTTGAGGCCGACGTCGGTCGTGCCGGCGACGCTGAGGCGCATGTCGGAGCCGTCCCCCCTCGAGCCGGCGACCTTAGTCGCGCCCCCGGGCCCGGTCAAACGCCGGCCGCGCCGCCCCGGGCGGCAGGATCACCTGGATGGCCGGGCCGGTGGAGAGGCGCAGCCGCCGCGACGGTCCGTACAGGTCGCCGTCCACCGTGAAGCGGACGCCCTCCCCCTCGACCAGCAGCTCGCGCGCCACCGCGTCGAGGGCGGCGCGCCGCCGCCAGGGGGCGCCCCGGTGGACGCGCGGCAGGAGCCGGGCCACCTGCGGCAGCGAGCCGTGCACGCCCACGGCGTGGAAGAAGCCGGGCTGCTCCTCGCAGCGCGCCAGCGCCCGGAAGCCGAGCCCCATCGACGGGACGGTGCCGGCCGCGAGCGTCAGGTAGCTGGCGTCGGGCCACTCCTCGCCGTCGGCCTCGACGCGCAGCGGCTGGCGGGCGGTGATGGCCCGGGCGAGCGGGCCGTCGACGAGCGCCGAGAGGGCGGCGCGGGCCACGAGGGCCCAGGCGCGCAGCGGCGAGGGGCGGCGCGAGGCGTAGTACCGCTCCAGGAAGACGACGGCGCCGCCGGTGGCGAAGATGAAGCCGTAGCCGGGCGGGCCGCCGTCGGCCTCGACGCGCAGCAGGTCGCGGTCGGCGGCGGGGAGGGGCTGGCCGGCGCGGCGCCGCCCGAGCGCCTCGTGGAGGATCCGCTCCGGGCTGCCGTGGATCCGGTGGTTCTCGGCGAGCGTGTTCATGGTGCCGCCGCGCAGCACGAGCAGGCGCGGCAGGGGGGCGTCACCCCAGGCCCGCGCCACGGCGGAGAGCACCACGTGGTTGGTGCCGTCGCCGCCGTTGATGCCGAGCGTGTCGATGCCGGCGGCCCGGAAGGCCTCGACGGCGCGCTGGAGCTCCTCCGGCGTGGCGGCGTCGCGCACCTCGCCGTCGCCCCCGAGGAGCCGGGCGAGCCGCGCCCCGGTGTCGGGGTGGCGCCGGTTCCGCGCCGAGCGCGGGTTGTTCACGATGCCGATGCCGCCCATGCCGTCCCGCCCCGCCGGCCGCCGGGCCGGGAGGCCCGAATGTCGGGCGCGAGCGGCCTCGCGGTCAAATCGAAAAGCGCGGGGCCCGCCGGCCGGGCCGGCCGCGCCCGGCGCCCAACCGGAGGCTGTGCCGGGTCCGCCCACCGGGTAAGATGGCCGGCCTCATGAGCTTCCTCCTCGAGCCCGGCGACCTCGCCCGGACGCCGCTCGCCGCCGTCCTCCTCGAGGTGCTCAACGTGCGCGCCGACGGCGTGCTCGAGGTGCAGCACGGCGGCGGCACCTCGCGCCTCTGGTTCCGCGGCGGCCAGCCGGTCGGCGCCCAAGTCTTCGCCGGCTTCCGCCCGCTCGGCCACGTCCTGCTCCAGCAGGGCGCCATCGACATGGACGCCCTGTCGCGCAGCCTGGCCGAGATGGCCGCCACGCGGAGGCCGCAGGGCGAGATCCTCGTCGCCATGGGCGCGGTGACGCGCCAAGTGGTCGACGCGGCGCTCGCCGAGCAGCAGGCGGGGTACTTCGCCCTCATCGCCGCGCTCGACGCGGGGGCCTACGCGTTCGACGGCGGCCAGCCGGTGCCGGAGTGGACGCGCGGCTCGAAGCTCTCGCCGCTGCGCACCATCGTGGACGCCCTGGAGCGGCCGCAGGCCGGCGCGCTCGTGGTCTCGGCGCTGCAGCCGGTGGCGCAGGGGGGCGTGCGCATCGCCTCGGGCTACGCCGCCGTCGAGGGGGCCTTCCGCTGGTCGGCGGCGGAGCGGGCGCTCGTGGGCCGGCTCGCCGCGCCGGCGTCGCTCGAGGCGTTCTTCGCGCCGGCGGACGGCGTCGCCCCGGAGCGGGCGCGCGCGGTCCTCGCCGGCCTCCTCCTGCTCGGCCTGGCGGTGCCGGTGGCGGAGCGGCCGGTCGCCTCGGGCGAGACGGCCGCCGGCCTCACGCTCGAGCTCGCCGCCGAGGCCGAGGCCGAGCCCGCGGCGCCGCGCTCCACGCCGGCGCCGGTC
>DASTGK010000128.1:0-2297 GCA_035719085.1 Anaeromyxobacteraceae bacterium | reverse complement strand
GATGGCGGCGTGGCCGGTCTCGCCGTGGCAGCGCGGGCACAGCATGGGTGGGACGCTACCCGCGGCGGACCGCGCGATCAAAGAAACGAACGATGACGGTCACCCGAACACAGGAGCGCCATCAGCGCAGGTCGCCGGCGAGCGCCTGGAGGAGCGCCACCGCCGCGATGGCCGCCGTCTCGGCGCGCAGCGTCCGCGGCCCGAGGCCGGCCCGGATCGCCCCGGCCGCCTCGCACGCGGCCAGCTCCTCCGGCGTGAGGCCGCCCTCCGGCCCGACCACCGCGGCGACGCCCGGCGCGCCCTCGAGCGGCACGGAGGCGAGCGGCGCGCTCCCCTCGCCGTGGAGGACGACGAGCCGGAAGCCGCGCGGCACCGCGGCCAGCGCCGCCGCGAGCGGCCCCGGCGCCGCCACCTCGGGCACGTCGCTCCGGCCGCACTGGCGCGCCGCCTCCTCGGCGATGCGCCGCCAGCGGACCGCCCGCTCCGCCCCCTTGGCCTCGTCGAGCCGCACCACCGAGCGCTCGGCGGCGAAGGGGGCGAGCCGCGCGGCGCCGAGCTCGGTCGCCTTCTGCACCACGAGGTCGACCTTCTCCCCCTTGGCGAGGGCGAAGAGCAGGTGGACCTCCGTGCCGCCGGCCGCCGCCTCGCGCCGCGCGCCGAGGCGGAGCGCCTCGAACCCCTCGCCGACGGTCGCCTCCCAGGCGGCGCCGCGGCCGTCGAAGAGCTCCACCGGATCGCCCGGGGCGAGCCGGAGGACGTCGCGGAGGTAGTGGCGCGCCGGCTCGTCGAGCGCCGCGCGCCCGTCGCCGATGCGGTCGGGCGGGAGGTGGACCCGCCGCCGCGTCACCGCGGCCGCTCCAGCGCGAGCAGCGACCACTCGCCGTCGCGCCGGTCGCCGCCCGGGAGCGGCGCGAGGCCGGCCGCCACGTAGGCCGCCCGCACCTCCTCCTCCTGCGGCCGCAGGATGCCGGAGAGGAGCACCACGCCGCCCGGCGCGAGCTGCGCGGCGATGGCCGGCGCCAGCTCGCAGAGCGTGTTGGCGAGGATGTTGGCGACCACGAGCTCGAACGGCCCGGCCTGCGCCGGCACGTCCGCCTCGTTGAGCGCCAGCTCGGCCCGGTTGAGCTCGGCGTTCTCCCGCGCCACGCGCACGGCGATGGGGTCGTTGTCGGTGCCGACGACGCGGCCGGCGCCGAGCTTCCTCGCCGCGATGGCGAGGAGCCCCGAGCCCGTGCCGACGTCGAGCACCGCGGCGCCGGGGCGGGCGGCGAGCAGGTCGGAGAGGGCCGCCAAGCAGAGCGAGGTGGTCGGGTGGGTGCCGGTGCCGAAGGCCATGCCCGGGTCGAGCACCACCTCGACCATGCCGGCCGGCGTGGCGGCGGCGATCCAGCTCGGCCGGACGAAGACGCGCCCCACCGAGAGCGGCGCCAGGCCGGCCTTCCAGGTCTCGCCCCAGTCCTGATCCGGGATCTCGGCCACCTCGGCCTGGCGCCCGGCGGCGGCCGCCTCGGCCTCCTCGCGCGTGGCGAAGAAGCCGATGACGAGCGCGCGGCCCGGCGCCGGCTGCCGGCTGCCCGGCATCGGCGTCCCCTCGCCGTCGCGCACCTCGGCGCCGCTCGCCCCGTCCTCGAGCAGCAGCGCGGCCAGCTCCTCGGCCTCGTCCCTGGTCACGTCGATGGTGATGGAGAAGCTCGGCACGCGCGCCTCCTGCCGCGCCGGCGGGGCGCGGAACGCGGCGCATCCCTACCCCGTCCCGCGGCGCCTTTCCAGCCCGCCCCGGACGGCGCGACGATATCGCCGCCGGCCGCCGACTCACCCGGCGGCGCGATTGGGGTTAGCATGACCCGCCATGGCGTGGAACGTCCTCCTCGTGGAGCCCGACGCGGGGCTCGCCGACCAGATCCGGGCCGCCTTCGGGCCGGCCGGCTTCCAGGTGACCGCCATCGCCGCCGGCGAGCCGGCGGTGGAGCGGAGCCGCACGGCGCCGCCCGACCTGATCATCCTCTCGGCCGAGCTGCCCGACATGAGCGGCTTCTCGGTCTGCAACCGGCTGAAGCGGGCCCACGCCTCCACGCCGCTCGTCCTCTACACGCGCGAGGCGACCGACGGCGCCATCGAGGCCCACCGCGCCAGCAAGGGCCGGGCCGACGCCTACCTGCGGGCGCCGGTGGACATGGCCGACCTGCTGGCCAACGCCGCCCACCTGCTCCACGCCGGCGAGCCGGGCCACGCGCCGCCGCCCGCCGAGCCCGCCGGCCCGCCGGTGCTGCAGCGCGCCGACTCCGGCGCGGTGGCCC
>DASTGK010000127.1:0-3122 GCA_035719085.1 Anaeromyxobacteraceae bacterium | reverse complement strand
CACGTTCTCGAGGTAGGTGGTGCCGGTCTGCACGGCGATGGTCTTGCCGCCGAGGTCCTTCACCGTCTTGATGGCCGGGTCCTTGGCCACGATGATGCCGCCCGAGCAGTAGTGCGGGTCGGTGAAGGTGACGGCCTTGGCCCGCTCCGGGGTGATGCCGAAGGAGGCGATGACCAGGTCCCAGCGATCCTGGCGCAGGCCGGCCAGGAGCGCGTCGAACGAGAGGGCGCGCCACTCGATGGTGAGCCCCATCTTCTTGGCCAGCGCCTCGGCCAGGTCCACCTCGAAGCCGGCCAGCTTCGGCCCCTGGAAGAAGTTGAACGGGGGGAAGGCCCCCTCGGTGGCGACGACGATCTTCCCGTCGGCCTTGATCTCCTCGAAGGTGCGCGCCTGGGCGGAGGCGGCGAGGAGCGCGATCAGCGAGGCGAGCAGCAATCGGTACGATCTCATGTCAATCCTCACGCAATGAGCCGCGCATTGGCGGCCTTGGGGATCCAGGTGCCGTCTGCGTCCGAATGGCGGCGCCTGGGTCCGTTCGGACCCTGCTTTGCTCCACTGCCTCGAGCACCGCAACTCGCCAATTCCTGTGCGATTTCTGCCTGACGACGCAAACTCTACCGGCGGACACGCGACATTTGCGGTCGATTTTTGCGCTGCGAGCGTACCGGTTCGGGGGTATGCGCTCCCCGGCACAGCCGAACCTGTCGCCGGCTTTGGGATATTGAGATTGGCCCACGGAGAGGAGCCACCATGACCGAAGCCTTGATCATCGACGCGGTTCGCACGCCCATCGGCCGACACGGCGGAATGCTCGCCGGGGTGCGGCCGGACGATCTCGGCGCGGTCGTGCTGAAGGCGCTCTTCGAGCGGACCGGCGTGCCGCCCGCCGACGTGGAGGACGTCTACCTCGGCTGCGCCAACCAGGCGGGCGAGGACAACCGCAACGTGGCGCGCATGAGCGCGCTGCTCGCCGGCCTGCCGGTGGAGGTGGCCGGCTGCACCGTCAACCGGCTGTGCGGCTCGGGGCTCGAGGCGGTGGCATCGGCGGTGCGGGCGGTGCTGGCCGGCGAGGCGCACGTCTACGTGGGCGGCGGCGTCGAGTCGATGTCGCGCGCCCCGTGGGCCATGCCCAAGCCGGACAAGGCGCTGCCCCGCGGCAACGTCACCGCCTTCGACACCGCGCTCGGCTGGCGCTTCGTCAACCCGCGCATGGAGGCGCTCGGCCACACCGACGCGCTCGGCCAGACCGCCGAGAACCTGGCCGTCGAGCTCGGCATCGGGCGCGAGGCGCAGGATCGCTTCGCGCTCCAGAGCCACCGGAAGGCGGTGGCGGCGCAGGACGCCGGCCACTTCGCGGCCGAGCTGGCGCCGGTGGCGCTCGGCAAGGAGATGGCCGCCGACGACGAGTGCCCGCGGCGCGACACCACCCTGGAGCGGCTGGCCCGGCTCGCCCCGGCCTTCCGGCCGGACGGGACGGTCACCGCCGGCAACTCGAGCCCGCTCAACGACGGCGCCGCCGCGCTGCTCGTCGTCTCGGGCGACTACGCCCGGGCCCACGGGCTGGCGCCGCTCGCCCGGGTGCGGTCGGTCGCCGTGGCCGGCGTGCCGCCGCGCACCATGGGGATCGGCCCGGTGCCGGCGGCGAGGAAGGCGCTCGAGCGGGCCCGCCTCGCCATGGGCGACGTCGAGCGGATCGAGCTGAACGAGGCCTTCGCCGCCCAGTCGCTGGCGGTGCTGGCCGGCTGGGGCGTCGAGGCCGAGGACCCGCGCGTCAACCCGAGCGGCGGCGCCATCGCCCTCGGCCACCCGCTCGGCTGCTCCGGCGCGCGCATCCTGACGACGCTCGTCCACGGCCTGCGCCGCACCGGCCAGCGGCTCGGCCTCGCCTCGATGTGCATCGGCGTGGGCCAGGGCATCGCCATGGTGGTGGAGCAGGTGGAGCGCTAACGCACCTGCCGGTACATCAGGTCGAGCAGCTCGTCGTACATCCCCTCGGCCTCCTCGCCGCCGGCGCGGATGGCGGTGGTGGCGCAGTGCTTCAGGTGGTTGCGCATGAGCTCGCGCCCCACCGCCCGCAGCGCCTCGTGCACCGAGGCGATCTGCGTCAGCACGTCGGCGCAGTACCGCCCCTCCTCCACCATCTTCTGCAGGCCGCGCACCTGCCCCTCGATGCGCCGCAGCCGCTTCAGGTTGGCCTCGCGGGCGGCCGGGTCCACCTCCACCGCCCGCCCGCCCGGGCCGACCTGGTCGCCCGCCCCGCAGGCGCAGGCCACCGCCGCCGACGCCGCGTCGCCGCCCGCTCGCTTCGCCATCACGACCTCCCCGCGCGCGCCGCGCCGTGGAACCGGCGCAGCCGCAGGCTGTTGGTGACCACGCTCACGCTGCTCATCGCCATGGCCGCGCTCGCCAGCACCGGCGAGAGCAGGAGGCCGAAGGCCGGGTAGAGCGCCCCGGCGGCCACCGGGATGCCCACCACGTTGTAGGCGAAGGCCCAGAACAGGTTCTCCCGCATCGTCCGCATGGTGCGGCGCGACAGGGCGACGGCGTCGGCCACCGCGCGCAGGTCGGCGCGCATCAGGGTCACGTCGGCCGCCTCCACCGCCACGTCGGTGCCGCTGCCGATGGCGACGCCGACGTCGGCCCGGGCCAGGGCGGGTGCGTCGTTGACGCCGTCGCCCACCATGGCGACCACCCGCCCCTCGCGCTGCAGCCGCTCCACCTCGGCCACCTTCCCCTCGGGGAGGACGCCGGCCACCACCCGCTCCACGCCCGCCTCGCGGGCCACGGCGTCGGCGGTGCGCCGGCCGTCGCCGGTGAGCATCACCACCTCGAGCCCCATCCGGCGGAGCCGGGCCACCGCCTCGCGGGAGGTGGGGCGCAGCCGGTCGGCGACGGCCACGAGGCCGGCCAGGGCGCCGTCCACCGCGGCGAAGACGGTGGTGCGCCCTTCGCCGGCGAGCGCCGCCGCCCGCGCCTCGAGCGGCGCCATGGCGACGCCGGCCTCCTCGAGCAGCGCCGCGTTGCCGACGAGCACCTCGCGGCCGCCGACCTGGCCGCGCGCGCCGCGCCCGGTGACCGACGCGAAGGCCGTCACCTCGAGCGCCGGCAGGCCGCGGCCGGCG
>DASTGK010000126.1:0-11873 GCA_035719085.1 Anaeromyxobacteraceae bacterium | reverse complement strand
GCGCCGGTCGAGAGGAAGAGGAAGCCGGGCAGCGTGAAGACCACGCCGGCCGCGATCGACTCGCCCGCCGAGCCGGCCGTCTGGATGATGTTGTTCTCCAGGATGGTGGTCTTGAGGAACTTGCGGCCGAGCGAGATGGAGAGGACGGCGATGGGGATGGAGGCCGAGACGGTGAGCCCCGCCTTGAGCGCCAGGTAGACGGTGGAGGCGCCGAAGAGGATGCCGAAGATCGCGCCGGCCACGATGGCCTTGGGCGTGAACTCGGCCAGCGAGGCCTCGGGCGCGACGTAGGGCTTGAACTCCTTCGGCGCGGCGGACGCGGCGGGTGCGGGGACGCTCATGCGTGGCTCCAGGGTGTCGGAAGGCGTCGGAAACCGGGCGACTCTAGACCGGAGCCGGGGTGGCTGCCAGCGCGCGTCCGAGCCCCGCCCCGCGCGGTGCGCGGGCCCCGCGCGAAGTCAGGTCCGGCGCGCCGCGGCGACCGGCTCCGAGGCCTCCTCGCCGGGCGGCGGCGCCCCGTCGGCCACGGCGCCGAAGGGGACGCGCCCGTCGGCCCAGAGGATCCGGTCGCAGCGGTGGAGGAGCGCCGGCAGCCCGTCGCGCGTGGCGGCCGAGACGGCCACCCCGTCGAGCTGGTGGGCCAGCGCCGCCCCCTCGCCCGGCGGCAGCCGGTCGACCTTGTTGAGCACCAGCAGCCGGCGCGTCTCGCCGAGCCCGAGCTCGCCCAGGATCGCCTCGACCGCCCGCGCCTGCTCCTCGCGCCGCGGGTCGGCGGCGTCGACCACGTGGAGCAGGAGGTCGGCGTCCTCCAGCTCCTCCAGCGTGGCGCGGAAGGCGGCCACCAGGTCGGGCGGCAGGTCGCGGATGAAGCCGACGGTGTCGGTGATGATCACCTCGCGGTCGCGCGGGAAGCGGAGCCGCCGGCTGGTCGGGTCGAGCGTGGCGAAGAGCTTGTCCTCGGCCAGCACCGCGGAGTCGGTGAGGGCGTTGAGGAGCGTCGACTTGCCGGCGTTGGTGTAGCCGACGATGGAGAGCACCGGCAGGCCGCGCTCGTTGCGCTGCCGCCGCCGCAGCGAGCGGTCCTTGGAGAGCGCCTCGATGCGCCGCTCCAGCGCCGTGATCCGGTCGCGCACGCGCCGCCGGTCGATCTCCAGCTTGGTCTCGCCGGGGCCGCGCCCGCCGATGCCGCCGGCCAGCCGCGACAGCGAGTCGTCGCGCCCCACCAGGCGCGGGTAGAGGTACTTGAGCTGCGCCAGCTCCACCTGCAGCTTGCCGTCGGCCGACTGGGCCCGCTGCGCGAAGATGTCGAGGATGAGCTGCGTCCGGTCGAGGATCTTGAGGCTGGTCGCCTCGGCGATGTGGATGGCCTGCGACGGCGAGAGGTTGGCGTCGAAGACGATCAGGTCGGCCATGAGCTGCATGGAGCGGAGCAGGATGTCCTGCAGCTTGCCCTTGCCGATGAGCGTGCGCGGGTCGATGTCGCGCCGGTGCTGCAGCGTGGCGTCCACCACCTCGACGCCGGCGGTGCGGGCCAGCTCCTTCAGCTCGGCGAGCGAGGCCTCCCCCTCGGCGCGGCTGCGCGTCCGGCCGGAGACGCCCACCAGGATGGCCCGCTCGCGGCCGCCGGTGCGCCGGGCGGTGCGGGCGCGGGCGAACTCCTCCTCCAGCGCCAGCGGGCCGGCCAGGGCGTCGTAGGCGAGGTCGTGCACCGAGGCGGCCCGCTCGTCCTGCCAGAGCGCGCCCGACGGGTTCTCCGGCAGGAGCCAGGCGAGGTGCACCGGGCCCGGCAGCCCGTCCTCGCGCACCTCGACCGCCGCCACCAGGTCGAGCCGCAGCAGCGCCAGGTCGGTGTGGTCGTCGCGCGTCAGCGGCTCGCCGTCGAGGTGGGTGTGGACGAGCCGCAGGCCGCGCAGGCGGTGCGACCCGGCGCGGCCGCGCCCGACGTCGGGCAGGTCGAGCTTCTTGGCGTCGCCGACGATGACCCACTCCACCTCGCCCTTGCGGTCGAGGAGGACGCCCACCTGGCGCCCGGTCTCGTGCGAGACCTCGGCCAGGTGGCGGGCGAGCTCCGGCGAGATCACCTGGTCGGGGTCGACCCGGCGGCGGTAGGTGCGGCGGAGGGCGTGGAGCTGGGAGGGCTTGAGGCCGAGCGTGTGGCCGAAGACGTCGTGCATCAGGTGCCAGGGAGCATAGCGGGCGCGGCGCCGCGACGCGAGCCGCCCCGGGGGGAGGCCGGTGGCGCCCGGCGCTCCCCGCGTGGTAGGTGGCGCCATGTCGCTCATCGTCGTGGACGTGGAGTCGGACGGCCCCTCGCCGGGCCACTACTCGATGGTCTCCTTCGGCGCGGTGGTGGTGGAGCCGACGCTCTCGAAGACCTTCTTCGGCCAGGTCCGCCCGCTCTCCGACCGCTTCCTGCCGGAGGCGCTCGCCATCTGCGGCGTCACCCGCGACGAGCACCTGCGCTACGACGAGCCGGGCGAGGTGATGGCCCGCTTCGAGGCCTGGATCCAGCAGGTGTCGAAGGGGCGGCCGGTCCTCTGCTCCGACAACCTGGCCTTCGACTGGCAGTTCATCAACTGGTACTTCCACGAGACGCTGGGCCGCAACCCCTTCGGCTGGTCGGGGCGGCGCATCGGCGACCTCTACTGCGGCATGGTGAAGGACGGCTTCGCCACCTGGAAGCACCTGCGCAAGACGGCCCACACCCACCACCCGGTGGACGACGCCAAGGGGAACGCCGAGGCGCTCCTCGCCATGATCGACATGGGGCTGAAGCTGCCCGCCAGGTAGGCAGCCGGGGACGGCGTCTCCGGCCACCGCGGTACCCAAGGAGGCGCGCGGCGGGGCCCGGCCGCGCCGTGCTAGAACGATCCGGTGAGCCCTGCTCGGCTGGCGGTCGTCCTCGTGGTGGTGCTGGCGCTCGGCGCCGCGGCCGCCTGGTACGCCGTCGGGCGGGACGACCCGGCGGAGCGGTCGAGCCCCGGCGGCGCCAGGCTCCCGAGCCCGCGCTACCCGGGCGGCCACCCCATCACCGCCGACGAGATCACCTCGGGCCGGCTCTCCATGGAGCGGCTGCCGGAGGAGGTCACGGCCGCGCTCGAGACCCACTCGGCCGAGATCGTCAAGACCGCCCAGGCGCTCGAGTCGAAGCAGGCGCGCGTCACCGGCACCTGCGCCCCCGGCTCGGCCATCCGCGTCATCGACGCCGACGGGTCGGTCAGCTGCCAGAAGCTGCCGCGCGGCGTCGTCTCGGTCCCGGCGCTCGCCGCCGTGCCCCGCCTCTCCACCACCGGCACCGCCCAGGGGGCCGTGCCGGGCGGCGTGGGGCGCTTCCAGGTCTCGGGCGAGGACGACTTCCTGGTCGTGCCGGTGGCGCTGCCGGACGGCGCGGTGGTGACGAGCTTCAGCTACGTCTTCTACGACGCCGATCCCGAGGTGGACGGCGTCGCCTACCTCTACCGCTCGGACGACCAGCCCATGGCCGGCGCCTCCACCACCGGCGTCGCCAGCGAGGTGCGGATGGTGACGACCGAGGACGTGAAGCTGCGCAAGGTGGACGCGACGCGCTACGCCTACTTCGTCTACTTCCAGGTCTCGAAGCAGGCGGGCTCGAACCTCCTGCCCATCTCCGCCTCGGTCGCCTACCGGCTCCCCTGATCGCACGGCCCGTTCGGCGCCGCGCCGCTCCTGGGCTACACTCGGCCGGTGCCACGCCGCACCCTCCACCGCGTCCGCCGCCTCGTCGTCAAGGTGGGGACCGGCACGCTCACCGATCCCGACGGCCGCTTCGACCGCGACAACTGCGCGCGGCTGGCGGCCGAGCTCTCCGCCGCCGCCGAGGGGCGCCGGCTGGTCCTCGTCTCCTCCGGCGCCGTGGCGCTCGGCGCCGAACGGCTCGGCCTCGTCCGCACGAAGGGGCGCCCCTGGGACATCGCCACCAAGCAGGCCTGCGCCGCCGTCGGCCAGCCGCACCTCATGAACGCCTGGGGCGAGGCCTTCCGGCGCCACGGCCACGGCGTGGCGCAGGTGCTCCTCACCGCCGAGGACCTGGCGAGCCGCAAGCGCTTCCTCAACGCCCGCCGCACCTTCCAGCAGCTCCTCGAGCGCGGCGTCGTGCCGGTGGTGAACGAGAACGACACCGTGGCGGTCGAGGAGATCAAGGTCGGCGACAACGACACGCTGGCGGCGCTCGTCGCCGGCTGCGTCGAGGCCGACCTGGTCGTCATGCTCACCGACGTGGAGGGGCTCTACGACCGCAACCCGGCCGAGGCGGGCGCCCAGCTCCTCCACGACGTCGAGAAGGTGGGGGCCGAGGTGGAGCGGATCGCCGGCGGCGCCGGCAGCGAGCGCTCCACCGGCGGCATGGCCACCAAGGTGAAGGCGGCGCGGCGGCTCGGCGCCCAGGGGGTGGTGACGGCGCTCCTCTCCGGGCGGCGCCCCGGCGCCCTGGCCGACCTGCTGTCCGGCCAGAGGGTGGGCACCGTCTTCGCACCGGCCGACCACCGGCTCTCGGCCCGCGACGGCTGGCTGGCCGCCGCCGCCAAGGGCAAGGGGCTCATCCTGGTGGACGCCGGGGCGCGCCGCGCCATCGCCGAGCAGGGCAAGAGCCTGCTCCCCTCCGGCGTGAAGGGGGCGCTCGGCCAGTTCGGCGTGGGCGACCCGGTCGAGATCGCCGTCGACCCGGCCCGGCCGTTCGCCCGGGGCCTGGCCGGCTACGGCGCCGAGGACGTGCGCCGGCTGGCCGGCAAGAAGACCTCCGAGATCGAGCGGACGCTCGGCTTCCGGTACACCGACGAGGTGATCCACCGGAACGATCTCGTCCTCCTCGAGTAGGCGTTGTATGAGGGGCGCGGAAGGGACCATGGCGACGGACGAGACCGGGAGACTGGCCGCGGAGATGCGGGCGCTGGCGGAGGCGGCCCGGGCCGCGTCGCGCGTGCTCTCGGCCGCGCCGAGCGCGGTGAAGGACCGGGCGCTGCGCGCCGCCGCCGCCGCCATCCGGGCGGGCGAGGGGCGCATCCTCGAGGCCAACCGGGCCGACCTGGAGGCGGCGCGGAAGGCCGGCCAGGGGGCCGCCTACCTCGATCGGCTGGCGCTCGACCCGAAGCGGGTGGCCGGCATCGCCGCCGCCATCGAGGAGGTGGCCTCGCTCCCCGACCCGGTCGGCGAGGTGACCGACTCCTGGCGCCGGCCGAACGGCCTCGCCGTGAAGCGGGTGCGCATCCCGCTCGGCGTGGTGCTGATGGTCTACGAGGCCCGGCCCAACGTGGCGGCCGAGGCGGCCGCGCTCTGCGTGAAGAGCGGCAACGCCGCCATCCTGCGCCCCGGCTCCGACGCGCTCGCCTCCTCGCTGGCGCTGGCGGCCGCCTTCGGCGAGGGGCTCCGCGCGGCCGGGCTGCCGGCGGCGAGCGCCCAGGTGGTGCCGACCGCCGACCGGGCCGCCACCTACGCGCTCCTCGAGCTCGACGACCTCATCGACCTCGCCATCCCGCGCGGCGGCCCCTCGCTCATCCGGGCGGTGGCCGAGCGGTCGAAGGTGCCGGTGGTGAAGCACTTCATGGGCGTGAACCACCTCTTCCTCGACGCCACCGCCGACGTCGAGCGGGCGGTGCGGCTCGCCGTCAACGGCAAGGCGCAGCGCCCCTCCGCCTGCAACGCGCTCGAGTGCCTGCTCGTCCACCGCGACGCCGCCGCCGCGCTCCTGCCGGCGGTGGGGAAGGCGCTCGAGGCGGCGCGCGTCGAGCTGCGCTGCGACCCGACGGCGCTCACGCTCCTCACCCGGGCCGGCGTGAAGGCCGTGCCGGCCTCGCCCGACGACTTCGGGCGCGAGTTCCTCGACCTCGTCCTCTCGGTGCGCGTCGTGCCCGACCTGGACGCCGCGCTCGACCACATCGCCCGGTACGGCTCCTTGCACACCGAGGCCATCCTGACCGCCGACCTGCGCAACGCCCGCCGCTTCGAGCGGGAGGTGACGGCGAGCGCGGTCATGATCAACGCCGACACCCGCTTCAACGACGGGGGCGAGCTGGGGCTCGGCTCCGAGATCGGCATCTCCACCACCAAGCTCCACGCCTTCGGGCCGATGGGGCTCGCCGAGCTCACCACCCGCAAGTTCGTGGTGGAGGGCGACGGCCAGACGCGGGCCTGAGGGCCCGCCGCGACGAGGGACACGAATGGCGACGAAGAAGAAGCTCCCGGCCAAGAAGGCGGCCAAGAAGCCGGCGCCGCGCAAGGCGGCGTTCAAGGCGGGCGGCCCCGGCGGCCGCAAGGCCGGGGCCAAGGCCGGCCCCAAGGCCGACCGGAAGCTGCCGCGCAAGCACGGCCCGCGCCGCAAGACCCCCCGGTCGATCGGCCGCGAGGCCGCCCCGGCGCCGGCCCCCGCCCGCGCCGAGCTGCCCGACGAGTCGCGCGCCACCGCGCTGGTGGTGGCCCAGGCCGGCCTCGACAAGAAGGCCGAGGACGTGACCGTCTTCGACGTGCGCGGCCTGTCGAGCTACGCCGACTACCTCGTCATCATGACCGCCGACTCCGACCGGCAGGCCTCGGCCATCGCCGACAGCGTCGACGACAAGATGAAGGAGGCCGGCCACTCCAAGATCGCCGTCGAGGGGTACGAGTCGGGCACCTGGATCATCGTCGACTACGGCGACGTGGTGGCCCACGTGATGAGCCGCGACTCGCGCGGCTTCTACGACCTCGACGGCCTGTGGGCCGACGCGCCGCGGTTCACGGTGGACGCGTAGTCCTCGCAGATCGCCGCGGCGGCGGCGGTCGTGCGCCCCTTCACCCGAGCCCTCTCCCCCGGCGGGGGAGAGGGAGCATGTGCTTCCGGGAGCAACGGATGCGCGCGAATTCACTCGCGTGGGCGCGGAGACTTGATCTGCGTCAATTCTGCCCCCCACCTTGCTTCCGTGCGGAGGTGATCTGCTACACTCCCGCGTCCCATCTCGGTCCACCCCCGGTTTCCAGGTCCTCCTGATTCGACAGAACGTTCTGCGGATACAGGGGAATTTCCAAGCTCGACGCATTCGCAGGGATTGCGCGCACCCCCTGCACTCGAGGAGGCTGAATGTCCGGCAGGCGTATGGTGACGATGGACGGCAACGAGGCCGTCGCGTCGGTGGCGTACCGCATCAACGAGGTCGCCGCCATCTACCCCATCACCCCATCCTCCAACATGGGGGAGTGGGCCGACGAGTGGTCGGCCAAGGGGAAGAAGAACATCTGGGGCACCGTCCCGACGGTCGCGGAGATGCAGTCGGAGGGCGGCGCCGCCGGCGCGGTCCACGGCGCGCTCCAGACCGGCGCCCTGACGACGACCTTCACGGCGTCGCAGGGGCTGCTGCTCATGATCCCGAACATGTACAAGATCGCGGGTGAGCTGACCGCGTTCTGCATGCACGTGTCGGCGCGCACGCTCGCCTCCCACGCCCTGTCGATCTTCGGCGACCACCAGGACGTGATGGCGGTGCGCCAGACCGGCTTCGGGCTGCTCTCCTCCGCCTCGGTGCAGGAGGCGCACGACTTCGCCGCCATCGCGCAGCTCGCCTCGCTCCGCTCGCGCGTCCCCTTCCTCCACTTCTTCGACGGCTTCCGCACCTCGCACGAGGTGGCCAAGATCGAGGAGCTGACCGACGACGATCTGCGGCAGATGATGCCGGAGGAGCTGATCGCGGCCCACCGCGCCCGGGCCCTCTCGCCCGACGCGCCGACGGTCCGCGGCACGGCGCAGAACCCCGACGCCTTCTTCCAGGCGCGCGAGGCCTGCAACCCGTACTACGCCGAGGTGCACGACCACGTGCAGGCGGCGATGGACCAGTTCGCCAAGATCGCCGGCCGGCAGTACCGGCTGGTCGAGTACTTCGGCCACCCCGAGGCCGAGCGCGTCGTCGTCCTCATGGGCTCGGGCTGCGAGACGGCCCACGAGACGGTCGAGCACCTCATCGCGGCCGGCGAGAAGGTGGGCGTCGTCAAGGTGCGGCTCTACCGCCCCTTCCCGCTCGGCGAGTTCATGACGGCGCTGCCCCGCACCGTGCACCACCTGGCGGTGCTCGACCGGACCAAGGAGCCGGGCGCGCTCGGCGAGCCGCTCTACCAGGACGTGGTCACGGCGCTGCGCGAGGCGGAGCAGGCCCACATCGACCGCTTCCACCACCAGCTGACGGTGATCGGCGGCCGCTACGGCCTGTCGTCGAAGGAGTTCACCCCGGCCATGGTGAAGGCGGTCTTCGACGAGCTGTCGAAGGCGCGCCCCAAGCGCCACTTCACCGTCGGCATCAACGACGACGTCAGCCACCTCTCGCTCAAGTACGACCCGCACTTCGACATCGAGAAGCCGGACGTGGTGCGCGCCCTGTTCTTCGGCCTCGGGGCCGACGGCACGGTCGGCGCCAACAAGAACTCGATCAAGATCATCGGCGAGGACACGCCCAACTACGCCCAGGGCTACTTCGTCTACGACTCGAAGAAGTCCGGCTCGGTGACCATCAGCCACCTGCGCTTCGGGCCGCGCCCCATCCGCTCGCAGTACCTCGTCACCAAGGCCAACTTCGTCGCCTGCCACCAGTTCGGCTTCCTCGAGAAGTACGAGATGCTGGAGCTGGCCGCGCCCGGCGCCACCTTCCTCCTCAACTCGCACTTCGGCCCGGAGCAGGTCTGGAGCCAGCTGCCGAAGGAGGTCCAGGAGCAGATCGTCCAGAAGGGCATCAAGGTCTACGTCATCGACGCCTTCAAGGTGGCGCGCGAGACGGGCATGGGGGTGCGCATCAACACCATCATGCAGACCTGCTTCTTCGCCATCTCCGGCGTGCTGCCGCGCGACGAGGCCATCGGCCACATCAAGCGGACCATCGAGAAGACGTACTCGCGCAAGGGCGCCGAGGTCGTCCGCAAGAACTTCCAGGCGGTCGACACCACCCTCGAGAACCTGCACGCGGTGAAGGTGCCCGGCACCGTCACGGGCGTCGCCCGCCCGCCGGCGGTGGCCGAGGTGGCCCCCGACTTCGTGAAGCGCGTCACCGCGCTCATGCTGGCCGGCCAGGGCGACCTCTTGCCGGTCTCGGCCTTCCCGGTGGACGGCACCTGGCCGACCGGGACGTCCAAGTGGGAGAAGCGCTCCATCGCGCTCGAGATCCCGGTCTGGGAGCCGAGCCTCTGCATCCAGTGCAACAAGTGCTCGCTCATCTGCCCGCACGCCTGCATCCGGCCCAAGTTCTTCGACCCGGCCGCGCTGGCGTCGGCGCCCGGCACCTTCAAGTCGATGGAGTTCAAGTCGCCCACCGACAAGGGCAAGAAGTACGCCCTGCAGGTGGCCCCGGACGACTGCACCGGCTGCTCGCTCTGCGTGGAGATCTGCCCCGCCGAGTCGAAGACCGAGGCCGGCGTGAAGGCCATCAACATGAAGGAGGCCGAGCCGCTCAAGGCGGTCGAGCGGAAGAACTGGGACTTCTTCCTCTCCATCCCCGAGGCGGACCGGACGGCGCTCAAGCTCGACGTCAAGGGGACGCAGTTCCTCGAGCCGCTCTTCGAGTTCTCCGGCGCCTGCACCGGCTGCGGCGAGACCCCGTACATCAAGCTGCTGACGCAGCTCTACGGTGACCGGGCCATCATCGCCAACGCCACCGGCTGCTCCTCCATCTACGGAGCCAACCTGCCGACCACCCCGTACACCAAGGGCGGCGACGGGCGCGGCCCGGCCTGGGCCAACTCGCTCTTCGAGGACAACGCCGAGTTCGGCTTCGGCATCCGGCTGGCCGTCGACAAGCAGACCGAGCACGCCCGCGAGCTGGTGGCCACGCTCGGCGGCCAGGTGGGCGACGAGCTGGTGAAGGCGCTCCTCGAGGCCGACCAGTCGGACGAGAAGGGCATCGCGGCGCAGCGCGAGCGGGTGAAGCTGCTCAGGTCGAAGCTCGCCAAGCTGGAGGGCTTCGCGCCCCGCTGGCTCCTCAACATCGCCGACTACCTGGTGAAGAAGAGCGTCTGGATCGTCGGCGGCGACGGCTGGGCCTACGACATCGGCTACGGCGGCCTGGACCACGTCATCGCCCAGGGGCGCGACGTGAACATCCTGGTGCTCGACACCGAGGTCTACTCCAACACGGGCGGCCAGGCCTCCAAGGCCACGCCGATGGGCGCCGCGGCCAAGTTCGCCACCGCCGGCAAGTCGATGCCGAAGAAGGACCTGGCCATGCTGGCCATGGGCTACGGCCACCCCTACGTGGCCCGCGTGGCCATGGGGGCCAAGGACGCCCAGACGGTGAACGCGCTCAAGGAGGCCGACAGCTACTCGGGCACCTCGCTCATCGTGGCCTACTCGCACTGCATCGCCCACGGCTACGACATGGCGGACGCGCTGACGCAGCAGGAGCGGGCGGTCGACTCGGCCTACTGGCCGCTCTTCCGCTACGACCCGCGCCGCATCGCGGCCGGCGAGAGCCCGCTCAAGCTCGACAGCCCGGCGCCCAAGATCGAGCTCGCCCAGTTCGTCTCCGGCGAGACCCGCTTCCGCCAGGTGGAGCAGGCCAACCCCGAGGCCTACAAGCGGCTCATGGACCAGGCGCAGCGCGACGTGCGCGAGAAGTACGCGCTCTACGAGCAGCTGGTCCGCTCGATGAGCCCGGCCAACCTCGTCCCCGGCGCCGCCGGCGCGCCCAAGGCGAAGGCCTAGCCACTCCTCCGACACGCTCGGTCCGCCTCCCGCGGGCCCGGTGCCACCCGGCGCCGGGCCCGCTCCATTTCACCCTGCGGCGCGTCACGCACCCTCGGGTCCCGCCGACCCTCCCGCACCGGGTCGGGCGACCGACGAAGATCGGCCCGATCACGCGGAGTCGGGCTGGCCGTCACCCGGCCCGGGATATGCACATCGGCGCCGGAGCAACGGAGCGTGGGGAGCGGATGGCCTGCCCGGAACGGAAGAGCTGCGGACTGCACCGAAGCATCGGCATGAGGGCCGCGCTGCTCGTCTGGCAGTCGTTCTACTGCGACGGCAACCACGCCCGGTGCGAGCGGCTCCGGCTCGCGCAGTCGGGCCTGTCGGTCCCGGAGCGGCTCCTGCCGAACGGGCGGCTGCTCGACCTCCCGGGCGACGCCGCCGGCCCGGCCGGCGACGGCCAGCCGGCGTAGGGCGCGCCTACCCGACCGCCCGCAGCGCCGCCTGCGCCGCGTGGAAGCCGCACATGCCGTGCACGCCGCCCCCGGGAGGCGTCGAGGCGGAGCAGAGCCAGAGGCCGGGCACCGGCGTGGCGTAGGGCGAGCGGGCCGAGGCCGGGCGGGCGAGGAGCTGGCCGAGCGTCATGGCGCCCCCGCCGAGGTCGCCGCCGACCAGGTTCGGGTTCTCGCGCTCCAGGTCGAGCGGGCCGCGCACGGCGCGCGCCAGCACCAGCTCGCGGAAGCCCGGCGCGAACCGCTCGAGCTGCGCCTCGACGGCCGCCACCGCCGGCGCCGGGTCGGCGAGCGCGTGCGCCACGTGGGCGTAGGCCCAGAGGACGTGGCGGCCGGGCGGGGCGCGCGAGGGGTCGAAGCCGGAGGGCTGCGCCGCGATGACGAAGGGGCGGTCCCAGGGCTCGCCGCGCCAGGCGGCCGCCTCGGCCGCCGCGATCTCCTCGAGCGTGCCGCCGAGGTGGACCGTGCCGGCGAGGGCGCAGTCGCGGGCGCGCCACGGCACCGGCCCCTCGAGCGCGTAGTCGAGCTTCACCACCCCCGGGCCGTAGCGGAAGCGGGCGAGCCGGGCGCGGTAGGGCGCCGGCAGCCGCTCCCCGGCGAGCGCCGCCAGGGCGCGCGGGCCGACGTCGAGGAGCGTGGCGCGGGCGGGCGGCAGCGCGTCGAGCGAGGCGACCCTGGCGCGGGTCTCGATGGCGCCGCCCCGGGCGCGCAGG
>DASTGK010000125.1:0-9863 GCA_035719085.1 Anaeromyxobacteraceae bacterium | reverse complement strand
TGCGGCGGCCACTTCCGGGTGGAGCACCAGTACCCGGACGGCGAGGCCAAGCGGGACGACGCCAACTTCTGCTACTCGGCGGCCTGGGAGTTCAAGGGCGTCGGCGCGGAGCCGGAGCTGCACAAGGAGCCGCTCAAGTTCGAGAACGTCCACCTCGCGGTGAGGAGCTACAAGTAATGAGCGCGAACGCTGCTGGTCACGAGACGATGAACCTCAAGCTGATCGTCTGGCGCCAGGCCGGCCCGGACAAGCCGGGGCGCTTCGAGCACTACGAGGCGCGCAACATCACGCCCCACCACTCCTTCCTGGAGATGCTGGACGTGGTGAACGAGGACCTCATCAAGGAGGGCAAGGACCCGATCGTCTTCGACCACGACTGCCGCGAGGGCATCTGCGGCATGTGCTCGGCGGTCGTGAACGGCGTCCCGCACGGCGGGCAGACGCGCACCACGCTCTGCCAGCTGCACATGCGGAAGTTCAAGGACGGCGACGCCATCTACATCGAGCCGTGGCGGGCCCGGGCCTTCCCCATCATCAAGGACCTGATGGTGGACCGCGGCGCCCTGGACAAGCTCATCCAGGCGGCCGGCTACGTCAACTGCCACACCGGCGGCGTGCCGGACGGCAACGCCATCCTGGTCGGCAAGCGCGAGGCCGACTACGCCATGGACGCGGCCGAGTGCATCGGCTGCGGCGCCTGCGTGGCGGCCTGCCCCAACGGCGCGGCGATGCTCTTCGCCGGCGCTAAGGTGTCGCAGCTCGCCGAGCTGCCGCAGGGCCAGGTGGAGGCGGCCGACCGCGTCGCCGCCATGGTCCAGGCCATGGCCGACAACGGCTTCGGCAACTGCTCGAACCACTACGAGTGCCAGGCCGCCTGCCCCAAGGGCATCGACGTGAAGTTCATCGCCCGCCTCAACCGTGAGTTCCACAAGGCGCTGGTGAAGGACAAGACCGGCGGCCTCGCCAAGCACCAGTCCTCGGGCGCGTAGCCAGGCGACCGACCGGAGCACCGGCGGGGCAGGGGGCGCGCGTCCCCTGCCCCGCTTCCTTTTCGACGACCGGAGGATCGCCGTGAGCCTCGACCCCGAGCTGACCGAACGGCTGAAGCGGCTCCTGGCCGCGCTGGAGCCGCTCCTGCCGCCCCCGCCCGAGCCCATCGACTGGGCCACCTGCCACGCCGCCAACTGGCACCGCAGCGCCTTCGCCGGCCGGCTCGAGCCGGTGCCGAGCGTCGAGGCGATGCACCTCGACGACCTCATCGGCATCGAGCCGCAGAAGCAGGTCATCGAGGAGAACACCCGCCAGTTCCTGGCCGGCCTGCCGGCCAACAACGCGCTCCTGTGGGGGACGCGCGGCACCGGCAAGTCGTCGCTGGTGCGCGCCCTGCTCCACGCCTACGCGGACCGCGGGCTGCGCATCATCCAGGTGGACAAGGACGACCTCGTCAGCCTGCCGCTCATCGTCGAGCAGGTGAAGGCGCGCCCCTACCGCTTCCTGGTCTTCTCCGACGACCTCTCCTTCGAGCCGGGCGACGCCAGCTACAAGGTGCTGAAGAGCGCCCTCGACGGCGCGGTCTACGCGCTGCCGGAGAACGTGCTGGTCTACGTCACCTCCAACCGGCGCCACCTCGTGCCCGAGTACGCCAGCGACAACCGCGGGGCGATGATGGTCGAAGGGGAGATCCACCACGGCGAGGCGGTGGAGGAGAAGATCTCGCTCTCCGGCCGCTTCGGCCTCTGGATCGGCTTCCACCCCTTCAGCCAGGAGATCTACGTCGACGTGGTGCGCCGCTGGGTCGAGCGGCTGGCCCGCGAGGCCGGGGCGCCGGTCGAGTGGACGCCGCAGGCCCAGGCCGAGGCGATCCTCTGGTCGCAGCGCAAGGGCGACCGGAGCGGGCGCATCGCCTACCAGTTCGCCTGCGACTTCGTGGGGCGCGCCGCCATGGCGCGGCGCTGACCTCCCCCTCTCCCCGCTACGCGGGGAGAGGGGGAGGGATGGAGCGCTACTTCTTCACTGCGGCGGGCACGGCCGGCGTCGCCGGCGCCGCCGCGAGCTTCACCGGCGCGAGCGCCGCCGCCTTGAGCTGCGCCTGGCGCGACAGGTCGATCGACTCGCCCAGGATGCGCGCCGCCTCCTGCGGGGCGTGGAAGCCCATCGAGTTCTCGGCCGCCACGTAGTCGAGCCGCCACTGGGCCGCCCGCTGCAGCTCGCCGAGCTCCTTGATGGCCGGGTCCTTCTCCACCACCTCGCGCCACATGGCGAGCAGGTTGGCCTTGGTCTCGGCCGCCAGCTTCTTCTCCTGCTCCTCCTTCGGCAGGCCGGCGAACTCCGGCTTGGCCGAGAGCGTCTCCTTCGCCTTGGCGGCGGCCGCCTCGCGGTTCCGGTCGTCGTAGGGCTTCCGCACCGCCACGATGGCGTCGATCATGTCGACGGCGGCGCTGCCGGCGCGGGTCATGAGCGCGAAGTGGCGGTCCTGGATGGCCTCGACGCGCGACTTCAGCTCCTCCTCGCCGTAGGGGTGGCAGGTGACGCAGGAGCGGTTGATCGAGAGGAGCGGGCTCTTGACCCAGTGCTCGGAGACCTTCATGGCCCCCTCGCGCTTGTAGGGCATGTGGCAGTCGGCGCAGGCCACGCCGCTGCGGGCGTGGACGCCCTGGCTCCAGGTCTCGAACTCGGGGTGCTGCGCCTTCAGGACCTCCATGCCGGTCTCGGCGTGGACCCAGTCCTTGAAGCGGTGCCCCTTCACCTGGAGGTTGTCGTAGTAGTGCTCCATCTGCTGCACCTGGAGCCCCTCGTTCCACGGGAAGAAGAGCGTGATGCCCTTGCCGCAGTAGTACTCGACGTGGCACTGGCCGCAGACGTAGGAGCGCATCTCCTGGCGCGTGCCGTCGACGTTCGGGTCGTAGGGGCGGGCCCGGTCGCCGCGGCGCCACTTCGCGATGGAGGGCAGGTGGGGCACCTCGCCGGCGCCGGCCGCCAGCTTCTGGATGCCGGCGATGAAGCCGGGGCGCGTCACCCGCAGCTCGTTGGTCTTCGGGTCGTGGCAGTCGATGCAGGCCACCGGGTGGACCTTGCCGGTCACGCCCTCGAGCGCCTTGTGGGCCTGCCAGTAGTCCATGGCGCCCACCGCCTCGAGCCCCTTCTGCAGCTGGTCGGCCGCGCTCGCCTGCGGCGCCGCCTCGGCGCCGAGCTTCTTGTAGAGCGGCACGATGGAGGCGTGGCAGTGCATGCAGTTGCCCGACTGCTTGTTCTCGGCCGGGACGTTGCGCTTGGTCTGCTCCTGGTCCTGGAGCATGAAGGCGTGGCCGCGCCGGTCGCGGTAGTCGATGGCGAAGAGGTAGCCGGAGAAGATGCGGGTCAGCCAGGGATCGCGCACCGCCTTCTCGGGCGGCGGCAGCCCCTCGGAGGCGCCCGCCCCGCCGCCGTACTTGGTGTGGGTGACCTCGCTGGTACGCTTGTAGCCGTCGTACTGGCGCGGGAAGTTGACGCCCCACCTGGCCGGATCGACGTCCGCCTCCGTCACCTCGACCAGCTTGACGTAGGTGTTCTTGGCCTCCTGCTTGCGCTCGAAGATGTTGACGAGCAGCGCGGTGGCGGCGGCCGTGACGCCGGCCACCACCAGCGCCACCAGCGCGTAGGCCGGGATGCTGCGCTTCTTTTCGGTCTCGTTCATGGGTTCCCCGCCTCGCTCGAGGCCCCGTGGCCGACGCCACGGTGGCAGTGCACACAGCGAATCGCGCCCTCGCTCCAGGTGCTGCCGCGCACGACCTCGTGCACCAGCTCACCGTGGCAGCGCAGGCAGTTGTCCTGCAGGATCTGGCTGTTCGCGTCCTTGATGCGGATGGGCTCGCGGAAGAAGAGCTTCTCGTCCGGGGCGCCGGTGCTGCTGGACGGCTGGAAGGTGAAGCCCACCGAGTGGTGCCAGCCGTTCCGTCCCTTGGCCAGGTACTTCTCCGGGAAGCCGACCGGCAGGTGGCAGTCGTAGCAGGTGGCCGCCGCGTGGTGCGGCCCCTTCCTCCAGGAGTCGAACTGGTCGTTCATGATGTGGCAGTTGACGCACGCCTTCGGGTCCGAGCTCAGGTACGAGAGCCCCTCGGCGTACTTGAAGGTGAAGCCGCCCAGGCCGACCAGCCCTCCGAGGAGGGCGGCCAGCAGGAGCCACCGCTTCGACCAGCGCTTGTCGCCCACGTGCTCGCCCTCCCGGATTCGCGCCCACCGCGCCGCCCGCGCCTCGCGCGGCTCGACGGCGGTCCCGAAGCCATTCGCAAGCGTCGTGCCGTCGCGAGCCGCGGCGGATCAGGCCGGAACTGGCGGTTCACACCCCCTCGCCGCCCCTCGACCGGCTCGCTCCATCGGACGCCGAGATCCGGCGTCGGACGCAGCCATCCGACGCCGAGGATGCCACCGCGATCGCGGTGCGCCCTACCGCCATTTGGGTGCCTGATCGCGCGGCGTTGCGCCGCGGAGCACGGGATTCCGGTGGCTTGGAGCTTGGCCGGCTCCTTGCTCTCTCGCTGCCGGCCGAGGCGGCCGCGCGCCGCCTCGACCTTCCCTTCCACCCTGCGGAGCCGACCGGATGAGCGAGACCTGGCGTGAGCTGCTGATGACCGACCACGAGACGACGGAGCGCGTCTTCGCCGCGGCCGAGAAGGCCTTCGCGGCGCCCGGCGGCCCGACGCCCGGGTTCGTCGCCAACCTGCGCGAGTACCTCGTCGGCTACGTCGACCGCTGCCATAACCAGAAGGAGGAGCGGACCGTCTTCCCGCTCCTGCAGCAGGCCGGCATGCCGGTGCAGGGCGGGCCGCTCGCGGTGATGCTCGCCGAGCACGCCCAGGCGAAGGCGCTGGTGGAGCGGATCGACGCCGCCGGCGCCGCCTTCGCGGGCGGCGACCGCGCCCGGCTCGACGAGCTGCGCGAGGCCTTCGGCCAGTACGCGGCGCTCTGCAAGGAGCACTTCTGGAAGGAGAACGACATCCTCTACCCGATGGCGCTGCGCCTGCTCGACCCGGTGACGCAGGCCGGCATCGTCCCGGCCATCGAGGCGGTGGAGGCCGGGCTCGGCCCCGACACGCGCCGCCGCTACTACCGGATCGCCGAGGAGCTGGTGAAGAGCGTCGAGCTGCCCGACCTGGCGCACGCCCTCGACCGCGACGTCCTCGCCGCCATCCTCAACACGCTGCCGGTCGAGCTCTCCTTCGTCGACCACGAGGACCGGGTCCAGTACTTCAGCCACGAGCGGGGCGAGAAGATCTTCCCGCGCTCCCGCGGCGCCATCGGCACCAACGTGCGCAACTGCCACCCGCAGAAGAGCGTCCACCTGGTCGAGCGGATCCTGGCCGACTTCAAGGCGGGGAAGCGCGAGGTGGCCGAGTTCTGGATCGACATGGGGCCGAAGAAGGTCCACATCCGCTACTTCCCGGTGCGGGACGCCGCGGGGCGCTACCTCGGCTGCCTCGAGACCGTGCAGGACGTGGCGCCCATCCAGAGGCTCACCGGCCAGCGCCGGCTCCTCGAGGAGGCGGCGTAGCCGCGTCGGCGTTCGTGTAGTCTCTCGCCTCGTCCGGCGCCCAGCGCGCCGGGTGGAGGCCGAGCGTGGCGGAGGCGAGCAGCGGGGAGGAGCGGCCGGCGCCGGCCACGGCCGGGCAGTCGAGGCTGCCGGCCACGGTCGTCGGCCTCGGCGTGGTGAGCCTGCTCACCGACGTCTCGAGCGAGGCGATCTTCCCGCTCCTCCCGGCGTTCCTCGCCACGCTCGGCGCCACGAACGCCTTCATCGGCCTCGTCGAGGGGGCGGCCGACCTGGTCGCCAACCTCCTCAAGTACCTGACCGGCCTCGCCGCCGACCGGCGCGCGCGCCTGAAGCCGCTCGTCGTCGCCGGTTACGCCCTCTCCACCGCGGCGCGCCCGCTCGTCGCCTTCGCGGCGGCGCCGTGGCACGTCCTCGCCGTGCGGCTCGTCGACCGGGTGGGCAAGGGGGTCCGCACCAGCCCGCGGGACGCGCTCATCGCCGCCGTGGCCGAGCCGTCGATCCGCGGGCGGGCCTTCGGCTTCCACCGGGCCATGGACCACGCCGGGGCGGCGCTCGGCACGCTGCTCGCGGTCGCCCTGCTCTGGTGGCTGGGAGCCGGCGGCGCGACGGCCACCGCGGCGCAGCTCCGCACCGTCTTCCTCTGGGCCGCCGTGCCCGGCCTCCTCGCCGTGCTGGCGCTCCTCCTCACCCGCGAGCCGCCCCACCTCGCGTTCCGCGCCGCCGGCGCCGCGGCCGCCCCCCTGCCCCCGGCGCTGCGCCGCGCGCTCGTCCCCATCGTCCTCTTCGCCTTCGCCAACGCCACCGACGCCTTCATCCTGGTGAAGGCGGCGCGGCTCGGCGCGCCGGCCACCGTGGCACCGCTCCTCTGGCTCGCCCTCCACCTGGTGAAGGCGACCACCGCCACGGCCGGCGGCGCCCTCTCCGACCGCTTCGGGCGGCGCGAGGCGCTCGCGCTCGGCTGGACCGTGTACGCCGTCACCTGGTCGGCGGTCGGCCTCGTCGACCAGGTGCCGCTCCTCTTCGCGCTCACGGCGCTCTACGGCACCTCGCACGGCCTCGTCGAGGGGGCGGAGCGGGCGCTCGTCGCCGACCTCTCCGGCGGCGGGAAGGGGCGGGCCTTCGGCCTCTACAACATGGCCGTCGGCCTCGCCGCGCTCGCCGCCAGCACCGGCTTCGGCCTCGTCTGGGACCGGTTCGGCGGCGCCGCCGCCTTCGCCGCCTCGGGCGGCTGCGCGCTCCTCGCCGCCGGCCTGCTCCTCCTCGTCGTGCCGCGGCGCTGAAGCCCGCGCCACGCCACATCGATGGCCTGGGCGCGGCGCCGTTGCCCGGGCGGAACGGTCTGTTGTCCGCGAGGTGCTTGCCCTCCCTGGCCGGGTGCTTATTCATCCGGCCACAGGAGCAGCACATGACCGAACGAGGCCTGCAGGACGTGATCGCCCCCACCACCGTCAGCGACGGCGCGGGGGTCCGGCTGAAGCGCAGCATCGCCACCGAGCGGCTCGACCACCTCGATCCGTTCTTCCTCTTCGACAACTTCGGGTCGGAGAACCCCGACGACTACATCGCCGGCTTCCCGATGCACCCGCACCGGGGCATCGAGACCATCACCTACATGCTCGACGGGAGCGTGGCGCACCGGGACAGCATCGGGAACTCGGGCGTCATCGGCGCCGGCGACGTGCAGTGGATGACGGCCGGCAGCGGCATCCTCCACGAGGAGATGCCCAAGGCCGGGCCGCAGCGGCTCGACGGCTTCCAGATCTGGGTCAACCTGCCGCGGAAGCTCAAGATGACCCGGCCGCGTTACCAGGACGTGGCGGCCGCCACCATCCCCGAGGTCGCCCGCCCCGACGGCTCGCGCATCAAGGTGGTGGCCGGCCACGTCGACGGCGTCGACGGCGCGGTGAAGGAGATCTTCGCCGACCCGAGCTACCTCGACGTGTCGCTCCCGGCCGGCCAGCGCTTCGAGCAGCCGGTGCCGCGCGGCCACACCGCGCTCCTCTACGTCTTCCGCGGCGAGATCACCGTCGGCGGCGCCGAGGCGCGCGGCCCGGCCATCAAGGCGCCCCACCTCGTCACGTTGAAGGACGGCGACGTGGTCCGCGTCCACGCCGCCGGCGGGCCGGCCCGCTTCCTGCTCCTCTCGGCCCAGCCGCTCCACGAGCCGGCCGCCCGCTGGGGCCCGTTCGTGATGAACACGCGCGAGGAGATCGAGCAGGCGCTCCACGAGCTCCGCAACGGCACCTTCATCAAGCCCTAATCCCCACCGCCGCCCGGCCACCCGAGGCCGGGCGGCTTCCACCTACCCGCACCCCGGAGCACCGTCCGTGAACACCGCCGCCGCCCGCCGCCCCGCCCACGCCATCGACCCGCTCTTCCACGAGCGCTGGTCGCCCCGCGCCTTCACCGGCGAGCCGATCCCCGAGGAGGCGCTCATGGGGCTCTTCGAGGCGGCCCGCTGGGCGCCGTCGGCGATGAACGCGCAGCCCTGGCGCTTCGTCTACGCGCGCCGCGGCACGCCGGCCTTCGACCGCTTCCTCGCGACCCTGGCGCCGGCCAACCAGGCCTGGGCCGGGCAGGCCTCGGCGCTCGTGGCCATCGTCTCGCAGGAGCTGATGGCGCTCCCCGGCAAGCCGGAGCCGGTGCCCTCGGCCAGCCACTCCTTCGACGCCGGCGCCGCCTGGGCGCAGCTCGCGCTCCAGGCCGAGCGCTCCGGTTGGAAGACCCACGCCATCGGCGGCTTCGACCGGGCCGCGGCCACCGCGGCGCTCGCCGTCCCGGCGCACCACCGGCTCGAGATCTTCGTCGCCGTCGGCCGGCAGGGCGACCCGGCGGCGCTGCCCGACTGGGCCCGCGAGCGCGAGGCGCCGAACGGCCGCCGCCCGCTCGAGGAGCTGGTGCGCGAGGGCACCTTCGCCTTCTGAGCCACCACCCGGCCTCGCCGCCGGGCGATCCCATCCACCCTCACCCAAGGAGCACAGTCATGATCGTCGTCACCGGAGCCACCGGGAAGCTCGGCCGCCTCGTCGTCGAGGGGCTCCTCCAGAAGGTCCCCGCCCGCGAGCTCGCCGTCGCGGTCCGCACCCCCGACAAGGCGAAGGACCTTGCCTCCCGCGGCGTCGCGGTGCGCCAGGCCGACTACTCGAAGCCCGAGACGCTGGCCGCGGCGCTGGCCGGCGCCGAGAAGGTGCTGCTCGTTTCGTCGAGCGAGGTGGGCCAGCGGCTGCCGCAGCACCTGGCGGTCATCGCGGCGGCGAAGAAGGCCGGCGTGAAGCTGCTCGTCTACACGAGCATCCTGCGCGCCGATCGCTCGAAGCTCGGGCTCGCCGCCGAGCACAAGGCGACCGAGGAGGCCATCCGCGCCTCCGGCCTGCCCTTCGTCTTGCTGCGGAACGGCTGGTACATCGAGAACTACACCGAGAACCTGGCCCCGGCGCTGCAGCACGGCGCGCTCGTCGGCAGCGCCGGGAACGGCCGGATCGCCGCCGCCACCCGGGCCGACTACGCCGCCGCCGCGGTGGCGGCGCTCACCGAGCCGGGCCACGCCGGCCGCGTCTACGAGCTGGCGGGCGACCAGCCCTTCAGCATGGCGGAGCTGGCGGCCGAGGTGTCCCGCCAGCTCGGGCGGCCCATCGCCTACAAGGACCTGCCGCCGAACGACTACCGGGGCGTCCTCCTCGGCGCCGGTCTGCCCCCGCCCTACGCCGACCTGCTCGTCGACTCGGACCTCGGCATCGTGAAGGGGGAGCTGGACGATTCGACCGGCGACCTGCGCCGGCTCATCGGCCGCCCCACCACGCCGCTCGCCGACGCCGTCGGCGCGGCGCTGATGGGCCAGGCCCGCTAGCCCCGCTCCCGCACCAGGCCGTCCGCCGTGGCGCGAACGGCCTGGATCGAGCGGTGGGCCACCTCGAGCTCGAAGGCCGCCGCGAGCACTCGGCCGCGCGACAGCGTGACGGCCGCGCGGATGGGGCCGCCGTGGCTCACCACCACCACGGCCGCGCCGGGGTGGCGGGCCGCGATCCGCGCCGACGCCCGCTCGGTGCGCGCCGCCACGTCGGCGAGCGACTCGCCTCCGGGGAAGCGGACCTCGGCCGGACGCTCCATCCAGGCGCGCCACGCCTCCGGGAAGTCCCGCTCGATGGCGTCGAAGCCCAGCCCCTCCAGCCGGCCGAAGTCCACCTCGCACAGCGCCGGCTCGAGCGCCAGCGGGAGCCCGAGCGCTCGCGCGATCGGCGCCGCCGTCTCGATGGCCCGCCGCGAGGTGCTGGCGTAGAGCGCCACCGGCCGCTCCGCCCGCAGCGGCTCGACGAGCCCCTCCGCCAGCCGCCGCCCC
>DASTGK010000124.1:0-19046 GCA_035719085.1 Anaeromyxobacteraceae bacterium | reverse complement strand
TGCCCCGGCCGGCCGCCGGCCACGGAGACTCGACCATGACGACCAGCAAGCTCACGACGCTCCTCATCCTCCCGGCGCTCCTCCTGCCGGCCTGCGTCGTCACCACCACCCGCTCGCGCACCTGGGGCGACCCCTCGTACTACGACAGCGGCTACCAGGATCAGTGGGAGCGGATCGGCCGGGTGGCGCAGATCCGCGAGACGCAGGTCCGCCAGCAGGGCGACCCGGCCGGCGGCGCGGTGGCCGGCGCCATCGTCGGCGGCCTGCTCGGCCACGCCATCGGCGGCCCCAACAGCGGCGGCGCGCTCGTCGGCGCCATCGGCGGCGCTGCGGTCGGCGCCTCGGCCAGCCAGGGCTACCGCGAGGACCGCATCTTCGAGGTCTACGTCCGCTTCCAGGACGGCGGCGCCGAGACCTTCACCTACCGAGGCTACCTGCCCTTCCGCGTCGGCGACGACGTCCGGCTGACGCCGCGCGGCCTCTCTCGCTACTAGCGGCGCAACGGCCGCACCGCCGCCTCCACGAGCGGCTGGTGCGGCAGCCAGGCGAGCGCGGCGGCGCGCCGATCCCAGGCCGCCTCGCACTCGCCGAGCGCGTCCGGCTCGAGCGACTGGCACATGCGCGGCCGCTCGCCGAACGCGAGGCGGCACCCGGCGGGCTCGAGGAAGACGCACGGGGCCGGCTCGCCGGTCGTCGAGACCTGGCCGCTCGCCCGCTCCGGCACCGTGGCCGGCCGCGGGTAGCGGATGATCCGGCGCCGCTCCTCGTCGGGCGGAGGCCGGCCGTCCACCCAGGGGACGCCGACGTGCTCGACCAGCACCCAGTCGCCCGAGGCGAGCGCCGACGCGAGCGCCGCCGCCGGCTCCGGCGCGGCGAGGAACCGGTCGGGCGCCTCGACGCCCGGCCGCGTCTTGCAGCACTCGCCGCCGCAGCGGGCGCACCGGGCGGGGTTCTCGTTCAGGGGGAGCGACGCCACGCCGCGATCCTAACAGGTGCGGACGGCCGGCCCCCGCGTTACAGAGCGCACTCCCCCTCGCCTGGAGACGTGCCCATGATCCGGACCAAGGCCTACGCGGCCGCCAAGGCCAGCGCCCCCCTCGCCCCCTTCGAGATCGAGCGGCGCGAGCCGGGCGAGCGCGACGTCCTCATCGAGATCGCCTACTGCGGCGTCTGCCACTCCGACATCCACCAGGCGCGCGACGAGTGGGGCGGCGGGCTCTTCCCCATGGTCCCGGGCCACGAGATCGTCGGGAAGGTGGCGCGCGTCGGCGCCAAGGTGACCGGGTTCAAGCCCGGCGACCTGGCCGGCGTCGGCTGCATGGTCGACTCCTGCCGCACCTGCCACTCCTGCAAGCGCGACCTCGAGCAGTTCTGCGAGAACGGGGCCGCCTTCACCTACAACGGGACCGAGATGGACCGGAAGCGGCCGACCTACGGCGGCTACTCGGCCCGGGTGGTGGTGGACGAGGCCTTCGTGCTGAGGCTGTCGCCCAAGCTCGACCTCGCCGCCGCGGCGCCGCTCCTCTGCGCCGGCATCACCACCTACTCGCCGCTGCGCCACTGGGAGGCCGGCCCGGGCAAGCGGGTCGGCGTGGTCGGCCTCGGCGGCCTGGGCCACATGGCGGTGAAGCTGGCCGCGGCCATGGGGGCCGAGGTGACGATGCTCAGCACCTCGCGCGCCAAGGAGGCCGACGCGCGGCGGCTCGGGGCGCACGGCTTCGCCCTCACCTCGGAGCCGGCCACCTTCCAGAGGCTGGCCAACCGCTTCGACCTGATCGTCGACACCATCTCGGCGCCGCACGACTACGACGCCTACCTCTCCATGGTGAAGGTGGACGGCGCCATGGTGCTGCTCGGCGTGCCGCCCGCGCCGACGCCGGTCCACGCCTTCACGCTCATCGGCGGCCGGCGCACGCTGGCCGGCTCGCTCATCGGCGGCATCGCCGAGACGCAGGAGCTGCTCGACTTCTGCGCCGAGCACGACATCGTCTCGGACATCGAGATCATCCCGATGGCCAGGATCAACGAGGCCTACGAGCGGATGATGAAGGGCGACGTCCGCTACCGCTTCGTCATCGACCTGGCGACGCTGTGACTACCGCGAGGCGTCGCTCTCGTCGGGCGGCCAGCGGTCGAGGTCGGGCGGCGCCGCGCCGACGAGCGCGCGGAAGCGCTCCTGCTCCGGCGTCTCCAGGATGAGCCGGGTGCCGCGCTTGAACGTGAGGTAGTGCCAGAGCCACTGGAACATCACGGCGGCGCGGTTGCGGAAGTCAACCAGGAACCAGATGTGGATGAAGAGCCAGGCGAACCAGGCCGGCAGCCCGGTGAAGCGGAGCTTCCGGAACCCGGCCACGGCCCGCCCCCGCCCGATGGTCGCCATGACCCCCTTGTCGAAGTAGGCGAACGGCGCGCGGGGGCGCCCCGCCAGCGTGGCCACCAGGTTCCGGGCGGCGTGCTTCCCCATCTGGATGGCGGCCGGGGCCACGCCGGGGACGACGCTCCCATCCGCCTGGCGCACGGCGGCCAGGTCGCCCGCCACCAGGATCTCCGGGTGGCCCGGCACCGAGAGGTCCGGCTCCACGAGCACGCGCCCGGCCCGGTCGAGCGGCACGCCCAGGCTCCTCGCCAGCGGCGCCCCGGCCACGCCGGCCGCCCAGAGCACGGTGCGGGCCGCCACCCGCTCCTCGCCGATCTGGACGCCGCGCGGGTCGACGCCGGTCACGAGCTTGCCGGTCCAGACCTGCACGCCGAGCCGCTCGAGATCGCGCTGCGCGGCCGCCGACAGCTCCGGCGGCAGGGCCGGCAGCACCCGCTCCGCCCCCTCCACCAGGATGACGCGGGCCCGCTCGGTCGAGACGGTGCGGAAGTCGCGCGGGATGGTGAAGCGGGCGATCTCGGCGAGCGCGCCGGCCAGCTCCACGCCGGTGGGGCCGCCGCCCACCACCACGAAGGTGAGCAGCGCCTCGCGCCGCTGCCGGTCGGGATCGGCCTCGGCCCGCTCGAAGGCGGTGAGCACGCGCCGCCGGATCTCCTCGGCGTCCTCCAGCGTCTTGAGCCCCGGGGCGAACCGGGCCCACTCGTCGTGGCCGAAGTAGGAGTGGGTGGCGCCGGCGGCGACGACGAGGTGGTCGTAGTCGAGCGCCAGGCCGTCGGCGAGCCGCAGCCGCCGGGCGGAGGGCTCCACCTCGGCCGCCTCGGCGAGCAGCACCCGGGCGTTGGCCTGGCGCGAGAGGACGTGGCGGATCGGCTCGGCGATGTCGGCCGGGTTCAAGGCGGCGGTGGCCACCTGGTAGAGGAGCGGCTGGAAGAGGTGGTGGTTGCGCCGGTCGACCAGCGTGACGCGGACGGGCGCCTTCGCCAGCCCTCGCGCCGCGTACAGCCCGGCGAACCCTCCCCCCACGATCACCACGTGCGGCGACGCCTTCCCCGATGGTGCTCCCACCTCGATCTCCTCCCGGCACGGACGCTGGCGCCGTGAAGCCGGCGCGAAGCCCCGCTCTATAGCCCCGCACCGGCCGCGTGGCTACCGCCGAGCCACGCGCGCCGCGGCGCACCCGCCGGGCCGCTTGCGCGCCGCCCCGGCCGGGAGAAGACTCGCGCCGTCACCGGAGGTGCCACCCGTGCGCCCTCGCCACCTCGCCTTCTCCGCGCTGCTCGCCGCCGCGCTCACGACCTGCTCGCCGGGCGGCGGCGGGGCCGGTTACCCGACGCCCGCCTTCGACGCGCCGCTCGGCGTGGCCTACGACGCCGCCACCGGCCAGGCCACCTTCCGCGTCTGGGCGCCGGCGGCCGGGGCCGTCTCGGTCCTCTTCTTCGACGCCTGGGACTCGGCGGCGCCGGCCTCCTCCGCGCCGCTCCAGAAGGACCGCTCCGGCGCGGGCGACGTCGACAAGGACGGCTGGAACGGCGTCTGGCAGGGGACCGTGGCCGGCGTGCCGAGCGGCCGGCTCTACCAGTACTCGGTCGACGGGCGGGCCGCGCTCGACCCCTACGCGCCGTCGATGGGGCAGTTCGACGGCGTGGCCGGGAGCTACTCGGTCGGCAAGGGGGCGGTGCTCGACCCGGCGTCGCTCGCCCCCGTGGACCTCGTCACCGGCGCCGCGGCGGCGGTGGTCCCGTTCTCCCGGCCCGACGGCTACGCCAGGCGCGAGGACGCGGTGATCTACGAGGTCCACGTCCGCGACTACACCGTCTTCGATCCGGGCGTGGCGCACCCGCCCGGCACCTACCTCGCCTTCGCCGAGCGGCTCGACCGGCTGAAGGCCCTCGGCGTCACCCACGTGCAGCTCCTGCCGGTGCTGGCCGCCTACTACGGGCGCGAGAGCCAGCGCGCCACGGTGGAGACCGGCCTCTTCACGCAGGGCGCCAACTACAACTGGGGGTACGATCCGCAGAGCTGGTTCGCCCCGGAGGGGATGTACTCGCAGGACCCGACCGACCCGGCGCTGCGGGTGCGCGAGCTCGAGACGCTGGTCAACGAGGCGCACCGGCGCGGCCTCGGCGTGACGCTCGACGTGGTCTACAACCACACCGCCCTGACGCGGATCCTCGACGACCTGGCCCCCGGCTACTTCTACCGGGGCACCGGCCTCTCCGGCACCGGCAACGACACCGCCTCGGAGCGGAAGATGATGCGCAAGCTGGTGGTCGACTCGATCCGCCACCTGGTCCGCACCTACCGGGTGGACGGCTTCCGCTTCGACCTCATGGGGCTCCTCGACACCACCACCATCGAGCTCGCCTACCAGGCGGCGCGGGCCGAGAAGCCGGACGTCCTCTTCATCGGCGAGGGCTGGCGCATGTGGGGCGGCGGCCGGGACGACCTGGGCAACCCGGCGGTGCCGGCCAACCAGGACTGGATGGCCTCGACGGACGACGCGGCCGTCTTCTCCGACAGCTTCCGCGACGCGGTGAAGGGGGGCGGCTTCGGCGAGGGGGACGACCGGAACGTCGGCTTCATCACCAGCACGAGCCCGTTCAACCCCGCGGTCTCGGACAAGGCCGCGCTCCTGCGCAACCTGCGCGGCGACCCGACCAACTTCACCGCCGACGTCCCGGGCGACGCCGTGCAGTACCTGACGGCGCACGACGGGCTCACGCTCCACGACAAGATCGCCAAGGTGCTGGCGCTCGACCCGGCCACGAGCGAGGCCGAGATCCTGAAGGTGGCGCGCCTCGGCTTCGTGCTCCAGGCGACCGCCCAGGGGATCGCCTTCGTGCACGGCGGCTGCGAGCTCGGCCGCACCAAGCGCGTGCCCGCGCTCATGCCCGAGGCGACCGCGAGCAACGCCGGCGCCGCCGCCTACGTCTACAACAGCTACGACTCGTCGGACGGCGTGAACGGCTTCGCCTGGGCCACGCTCGCGGCGGCCGGCTCGGAGGGGGCGAGGCTCGAGCGCTACGTCGCCGGGCTCCTCGCCCTGCGCCGCTCCACCACCGCCTTCCGGCTCGGCTCGAAGGCGCTCGCCGCGGCCAACGTCACGCCGCTCGACCTGGCGAAGCCGTACGCCATCGCCTACCAGGCGACCGACGCCGCCGGCCTCCAGGCCTTCTCGGTCTTCGTGAACGCCGGCGCCGCGCCGGTCACCCTGGCCACCGGGGCCGACCTGACGGGCGCCACCGTGGTGGTGGACGACGACGAGGCCGGCGCCACGGCGGTGGCGGCGCCGAGCGGCTTCACCGGCCTGACGCCGGCGTCGGTGACGGTGGCGGGGCGGACCGCCGTCGTCTTCCGCCGGTAGCCGGACCGGCCTACCGGGGCATGTCGTCGAGGCCGCCGGCGTTGACCACGTCGACGAAGCCGGCCTGCTTCATGGCCCGGGCGGCGAGGCCGCTGCGGGCGCCGGAGGCGCAGTAGAGGACCACCGGCTGGGTCTTGGAGAGCTCACCGAGCCGCCGCGCCAGCTCCTGGAGCGGGATGTTGACGGCGCCCGGGTAGGCGCCGTCCCGGAACTCCTCCGGCGTGCGGACGTCCACGACCCGGGCCCCTTGCTCCAGCTTCTGCTTCACCACGCTCGACGACATCTTGCCTCCAAGGACGAACCGCTTCAGGACGAACAGGGCCGCCACCGCGGCGGCCGCGACCAGCCAGGACTGCTCCACGCTCACCCCTCCTCCAGCTCGAGGCCGCCCTCGGCCTCGACGCTCAGCTGGCCGCCGGTGACGTTGACGACGTCCCCGAAGCCGAGCTGCTTCAAGATGCGCACCGCCAGGTGGCCGCGGAAGCCGGAGCGGCAGACGACGGCGATGCGCCGGTCGCGCGGCAGGGCCGCGTGCTCGAAGCGCAGGTCGTCGACCGGCACGTTGACGGCGCCCTTCAGGTGGGCCCGCTCGAACTCGTTGAGCGTGCGCACGTCGAGCAGGAGCGGCGGCGCGGCCGAGGCGAGCTCCGCCTTCAGGGCCGCGGCGGTGACCACCGGGCTGAAGCCCGAGCGGTCGTTCTGGGCCACCATGGCCGCCAGGTTGACCGGGTCGTTGGCCGACGAGTACGGCGGCGCGTAGGCCAGGTCGAGCTCGGCCAGGTCGTCGACGCCGAGCGCGCCGGCGAGCGCGGTGGCGAGGACGTCGATCCGCTTGTCGACGCCGGCGTGGCCGAAGGCCTGGCCGCCGAGGAGCCGGCCGTTGCTCCGGTCGTAGACGAGCTGCAGCGAGAGCTCCCGCGCGCCCGGGTAGTAGCCGGCGTGGTGGTCCTTGTGGACCACCGCCACGCCCACGTCGAAGCCGGCCTCGGCGGCGGCGCGCTCGGTGAGGCCGGTCATGGCGGCCGTCGCCTCGAAGACCTTGACCACGCTCGTGCCGAGCGCGCCGGCGTAGCGCAGGTCCCCGCCGAGCGCGTTGGTGGCGGCGATGCGCCCCTGCCGGTTGGCCGGGCCGGCCAGCGGCACGCGGACGCGCCGCCCGGAGATCCGCTGCGTCACCTCGACCATGTCGCCGGCGGCGTAGACGTCCTCGTCGGAGGTCTGCAGCCGCTCGTCGACCTGCAGGCCGCCGGAGGGGCCGATCTCGAGGCCGGCCCTGCGCGCCAGCGTGAGCTCCGGGCGCACGCCGACGGAGAAGAGGACGAGGCCGGCCGGCAGGCGGCGGCCGTCGGAGAGCTCGACCGTCCGGTCGCCCGGGTGGATCGCCTTCACGCCGGCGCCGGTGAGCACCTCGACGCCGTTGCGGCGCAGCTCGCCCTCGACCAGCCGGCCGAAGGGGCGGTCCATCACCGCCATCACCGTCGGAAGGAGCTCCACCACGGTGGTGGCGAGGCCGCGCTTGGCGAAGGCCTCGGCCATCTCGAGACCGATGAACCCGCCGCCCACCACCACCGCCGAGGCCGGCTTCTCCTCGGCGATGAAGCCGTGGAGCCGGTCCATGTCCGGCACGGTCCAGAGCTTGAAGACGTGGGGCGACGCGGCGCCGGGCAGCTCCGGCATCACCGGGGTGCCGCCCTGGGCCAGGATGAGCTTGTCGTAGGGGAGCCAGGCGTCGCCCTCCGGGCCGCGCGCCAGCACCCGCCGCGCCGCCCTGTCGAGCTCGACCGCCTCGGTGCGCAGGCGCACCTGGATGCCGTAGCGCGCGTCGAACCCCTCGGGCGTCTGCAGCAACAGCCTGGAGCGCTTCTCGATCTCGCCGGAGAGGAAGTAGGGCAGGCCGCAGTTGGCGTACGAGACGTACGGGCCGCGCTCGAGGACGGTGATCTCCGCCGCCTCGTCGAGCCGCCGGGCGCGGGCCGCCGCCGTGGCGCCGCCCGCCACCCCGCCGATGATCAAGAGCCTCGTCGCCATCTCGTCTCCTCGGGAACCTGGGGCCGGGCCGCCATCCCGCCCGGTGCTCCTTGAGAGCCAGGAATCCCGGAATGGTTTCGGCGGCTCCGGCCGCCGTCCCCCGCCGGGTGCACCCGCGGTGCGCGCCGCCGCGCACCGACCCCGATTCGGCAATCGGCCCAATCCGGCGCTTCATCGATTGATCGAGTCCGCAACGTGCACAATCTTCATGGAGATATCGTGTCCGGTACCGCGATGCGACTCATCCGCGCGCCACGGCTCGGTCTTTCGACCGCGCAAGACCGGCGCGCAAACTCCGCGTCGCGCGCAAACACACAATGTGGGCCGCCGATTGACTTTGCTCGCACGGCCTGCTCAATCATGTGCCTTCCCAGGTCACCGGCGCGTCGAGCGGAGCGAGGCACCACGCCGGAGGCCCACCACCCGCAGGAGGTCGCGAGAGATGGGCTCGTCGAGCAAGAAGGGCTGGATCGTCACGCTGGCCGGCGTCGGGCTGAACCTGGCGCTCGGAATCCTCTACGCCTGGAGCATCTTCGGGAAGCAGCTCACCGAGCCGATCGAGAAGGGCGGCTTCGGCTGGACGAGCACGCAGGCCACGCTGCCGTACGAGCTGGCCATCGCCTGCTTCGCCATCATGATGGTGCCGGCCGGCCGGCTGCAGGACCGGCTCGGCCCCAGGCTGGTCGCCACCGTCGGCGCGGTGCTCACCGGCGTCGGCCTCCTCGTCGCCAGCCTGGCCACGCCCGACTCGGCCTGGCCGGCCCTGGTCGGCTTCGGCCTCCTCGCCGGCACCGGCTTCGGCCTGGGCTACGCCGCCGCCACCCCGGCCGCGGTGAAGTGGTTCGGCCCGGAGAAGAAGGGGCTCATCACCGGCCTGGTGGTCGGCGGCTTCGGCCTGGCGCCGGTCTACATCGGGCCGCTCGCCCGGGCGCTGCTGGCCTCCTCCGGCATCGCCGCCTCGTTCCGCATCCTGGGCGCCGCCTTCTTCGTGGCCATGCTGGCCTTCGCCCAGCTCATCGTCGACCCGCCGCACGTCGCCGAGGCGCGCAAGGCGGCGGCCGCCGCCGGCAAGGGGGCCGCCTCCGACGGCTCCTGGAAGGTGATGCTCCGCTCGCCCGGCTTCTACTCGCTCTACCTGCAGTACGCCTGCGCCGCCACGGCGGGCCTCATGATCATCGGCCACCTGGCCAAGATCGTGGCGCGCCAGTCCGGCGGCGCCATCGGGTCGGCCTCGCTCATCCTCGCGGTGCTGGCCATCTTCAACGCCGGCGGGCGCATCGTGGCGGGCGTCATCTCCGACCGGATCGGCCGGATGATCACCATCGCCTTCGTCTGCATCCTGCAGGCGTTCAACATGCTCTTCTTCGCCTCCTACTCGACCATGGCCGGCTTCCTGGTCGGGGCGGCGCTCGTCGGCTTCAACTACGGCGCCTGCCTCTCGCTCTTCCCGGCCACCGCCGCGGATCAGTGGGGCACGAAGAGCCTCGGCCTCAACTACGGCATCCTCTTCACCGCCTGGGGCGTGGGCGGCGTCTTCGGCCCGCTGCTGGCCGGCTGGATCGCCGACTCGCAGGGCTCGTACGCCGGCGCCTACCCGGTGGCCGGCATGCTGCTCGCGCTCGCCACCTTCCTGGCGCTCCTCAGCTACGTCGCCATCTCGGTCGACGTGAAGCAGCGCGAGGTGACCATCCGCTTCGTCCGGCCGCGCCCGGCGATCACCAGCGCGCCGCTGGAGCGGCCGCTCGTGGCCAAGGCCGGCTGAGCCTGGTCCGGTTGCCCGGCGCTCCGTGCCGCGGCGCGGCGCGAGGCGCCGGGCGGCGATAAGCTTCCCGGATGGCGAGGAAGCGCATCGGGATCCTGACCGGGGGCGGCGACGTCCCCGGCCTCAACTCCGTCATCAAGAGCGTCGTCTACCGCGGGTACGAGCACGGGCTCGAGGTGGTCGGCATCCGCAAGGGCTTCGAGGGGCTGACGCACGTCGACCTCGACGACCCGGAGAGCCGGCGCCGCTACGTCGTCGAGCTCGACCGCGACAACTGCCGCACCATCGACCGGACCGGCGGCACGGTGCTCCACACCAGCCGCATCGGGCCGACCGCGGTGCCGAGCCTGCCGCCGCACCTGCGCGGCACGGGGCTCGCGCCCACCGACGGGCCGGGCGGGCCGACCTTCGACCTCACGCCCCAGGTGCTGCGCAACCTGGAGCGGCTCGGGATCGACGACCTCATCGCCATCGGCGGCGACGGCACGCTCACCTCGGCGGCGCTCCTGGCGCGCCAGGGCTGCCGCGTCGTCGGCATCCCCAAGACGATGGACAACGACGTGCAGTCGACCGAGTACTGCATCGGCTTCTCCACGGCCATCACCCGCGCCACCGACGCCATCGAGCGGCAGCGCACCACCGTCGGCTCGCACGAGCGGATCGGCATCTTCCGCGTCTTCGGCCGCGACTCGGGCTTCACCGCGCTCTACACCGCCCACGTCACCTCCAACCGCTGCGTCATCCCGGAGCACCGGGTCGACCTCGACAAGCTGGTGCGGCTGCTCGTGGCCGAGAAGGACGAGAACCCGAGCCACTACGCGCTGGTGATCCTCTCGGAGGGGGCCGCCTGGGAGGGCTACGAGCCGCACGAGTACGGCACGCCCGACCAGCTGGGGCGGCGCAAGAAGGCGAGCGTGGCGGAGGTGCTCGCCGACGAGCTCCACCGGCGCACCGGCGAGGAGACCATCGTCTCCGACCTGACCTACGACCTGCGCTCGGGCGAGCCGGACTTCATCGACAAGCTCATCGCCTCCACCTTCGGCACCATGGCGCTCGACGCCATCCTGGAGGGCAGGCACGGGGTCATGTCGGCCCTCGTCGACGGCCGCTACGAGCTCGTCCCCATCCCCGACCCCGGCCTCGGGCCGCGCAAGGTCGACGTGGCCTCGATGTACAACACCGACCGCTACCGGCCGCTCTACGCCAACAAGCGCGGGCTGCCGGTCTTCCTCTCGCGCGTCGCGCCGCCCGGCACCTGACGGCGCTGCTCACTTGGGCTGAAGGCTCCTGCGGCGCGCGCTGCACCCTTCCCGGGTACCCCGCCAGACCAGGGGGGCGGCTCGGGCCGCGAGGCGTATCGTGCCCTCAGAGGCGTCTGGGGCCGCGCTCCGGGCACATCGGGCCGGTCGGGCGGCGGGCAGCGGCTTCCGCGCCGAGCGGAGGTGCCCCATGACGGAGTGGAAGCGGATCTGCTGCGCGGTGGACTTCTCGGAGCCGGCCCGGGTGGCGATGGAGACGGCGGCCGGCCTGGCCAAGAGCGCGGGGGCCACGCTGGCGCTGGTGCACGCCTACGCCGTCCCGGCCCCGGTCGGCGATTTCCTGGTGACGCCCAAGGACCTCGGGCAGCTCGCCTCGGCCGAGGCGGAGCGGACCATCAAGCGCTGGCAGGAGGAGGCGGAGCGCCGCTGCGGCGCGCCGGTGAAGGTGGCGGTGGTGGCGGGCGACCCGGCGGAGGAGGTCATCCGCTTCGCGCGGAGCGAGGCGGCCGACCTCGTGGTGGTCGGCACGCACGGCCGCACCGGCCTCGAGCGGCTGGTGCTCGGCTCGATGGCCGAGCGGGTGGTGCGCGAGGCCCCCTGCCCGGTGCTGGTGGCGCGCCCGGCGGCCGACCGCGGCGACTGAGGCGGGCTCGGGGGCGGCCCCGGCGCGCGGCCGGCCCGCGCCTAGTGCGCGCCGCGCGTCGAGATGACGGCCGGGATGGTCTTGGCGACGATCTGCAGGTCGCCCCACAGCGACCAGTGGTCGATGTACTCGAGGTCGAGCTCCATCCAGCGCTCGAAGTCGATCTGGTTGCGGCCGCTGATCTGCCAGATGCAGGTGATGCCCGGGCGCACGCTCAGGCGGCGGCGGTGCCAGCGCTTGTACTGCGCCACCTCGGACGGGATGGGCGGCCGCGGCCCGACCACGCTCATCTCGCCCACGAGCACGTTCCAGAACTGCGGCAGCTCGTCGATGGAGGTGCGGCGCAGGAAGCGCCCCACCCGCGTGATGCGCGGGTCGTTGGTCATCTTGAAGACCGGTCCGGACATCTCGTTCTGCGCCCGCAGCGCCTCCTGCCGCGCCTCGGCGTCCCGGTACATGCTGCGGAACTTGAGGATGCTGAAGAGCCGCCCGTGGAGCCCGACGCGCCGCTGCCGGAAGAAGACCGGCCCCGGCGAGTCGAGCTTGATGGCCACCGCCGCCGCGGCGAGCAGCGGCGAGAGGGCGACCAGGGCGCAGGCGCTCGCCAGGACGTCGAACCCCCGCTTGAGCGCCAGCGCCACCCGGTCGGCCGGGGTGCGGGTGAAGGTGAGCATGGGCAGGTCGCCGAGCGTCGCCACCGACATCCGCGCCTGCCCGAAGCGGAAGGCGTCGAGCGAGAGCCGCACCTCGACCCCCAGCTCCTCGCAGGTGAGGATGGCCTGCTCGATGGTCTGCAGCCGCTCGCGCGGCACCGCGAAGACCACCTCGTCGAGGACGTGCTCCTCGAGGATGCGCCCCAGCTCCGGCAGCCGCCCCAGGATGACGTAGTCGGGGTCGGCGCAGGCCCCCTCCTCGAGGACGCAGCCGGCCAGGCTCAGCCCCCACTCCGGGTGCGCCTCGATCTCGCCGACGATCTCGTCGGCGTGCTCGCCGCTGCCGACGAGGGCGTAGTAGCGCGACTGCCGCGGCGCGAGCCGCAGGGCGCGGACGGCGACGCGGGCGCCGACGAGCAGCGCCGCCGCCACCAGGACGTAGCCGCCGGCCGTGAAGCGGGAGAGGCCGCCCACCTTGACGAAGAAGGTGACGACGCCGGCGAAGAGCGCCGCGGCGCCGAGCGCCCGCAGCACCTGCGTGACCTCGCGGATGAGCGGGCGCGTCGTAGACTCGTAGACGCGGTAGGCCCAGGCGCTCCCGATCCAGGCGAGCAGCATGAGGGCGAGCGGCACCCCGTAGGCGTCGAGCGGCGCGTCGGGCCGGCCTGGCCCGATGAGGAGCGCGTGCAGCTCGTGAGCGAGCGGCAGCGCCAGCGTGAGCGCAGCCAGGTCGACGATGCGGATCCCCGCATCGCGGGCGTGGCCGGTTGGAGCGAGCATGGACCCCCCGTGCTTCAGTCCGGGAACGAGTATGCACGTGGGGGAAGGGCACGCACGTCGCCTGACGTGGTGAACCGTGGGAACTAGACACACCGGACTGTCGCCGATCCATGGCGCATCGGATCAGACGTCACGACGCCCATGTCCCTGATCTCAGGGAGTAAACTGACCGCCAGTGAAGTTTTCGGCCCTTTTGACGCCCCTGGCGGTCCGAAACGCGCCACCTCGCCGCGCGCGGCAGGACGCCGCGGGGTCGTAGGCGACACGTGGTCGCTGGACCGGCAGTGAAGGGCTTGCGCCCCCGAAGGCAGGAGGCCGGGCCGCGCCGGAGCGCGGCCGCCTGGCCTCCCCACCGTCATCGCGCCGCGGTCAGCCGATCTCGAGCCACTCGAACCAGACCGGGTGGCTCGCCTTGTACCACTCGAGCACGTTCCGGATGGCGAGCTGCTTCTCCTTGGGCATCACCTTGTCGTCGATCCGGTCCCAGTGGACGCGGATCCGGTCGCCGGTGTGCTCGAGCGCCTGCGAGAGCATGGTCTGCAGCTCGTTGCGGATGCGCCCCGAGTCGGAGATCTTCACCGGGCGGCTGGCGTGGTCCACGCCCGAGAGGAAGCGCACGAGCAGCGGGCTGAAGACGTGGCGCGCCTGGGCCAGGGGCTCCATCAGCCGGAAGGTGAAGGTGATGCGGGCCGACGCCTCGCGCGTGGCGAGCCGCGTGGTGACCTTGTAGACGCCCTCCCCCACCTTCTCGATGCCCCGGCTGCCGGTGTACGGGTCGTCGTTCATGTAGCCGACGCACGAGAGGACCCGCCAGTCCTTCTCCGGCATGAAGTCGTCGGCGCGCAGCACGCGGCGACCGGTCGGCATGTTGGCCGCCTTGGCCTCGTCGATGGCCTCGGCGTAGGCCTTCACCTGGCCCGCCTCGAGCTGGCGGCCGCCGTGCAGCTCCTGCACGCGCTTCGCGAACTCCGGGTCGGCCGGGTCGAGCTGCATCAGCTTCCCCTCGGCGGCGCAGGGCAGCTCGAAGGTGGGCGAGAAGCCGACCATGGTCGAGTCGACGTCCAGCACCTCGGAGAGGCTGGAGGCCTGCATCGCCTCGGCGGTGGCGGCGTAGCCGTCGCAGAGGAAGACGTGGGTGGCGCCGGCGGCGTCCTTCCAGCTGCCGACCAGGTAGGTCGGCGCGTAGGTGCCGGAGTCGGTGAAGACCTCGATGCCCGAGGGGGCCTTCCAGCCGTCCTCCACGAGGTGCACGCCCGCCGCCTTCCACTCCTCCCAGAGCTGGCCGAGCCGGCCGACGCGGCTCTTGCCGCGCAGCGTCCAGACGTGGATGTTCTTGCGCTCGATGCCCGGGTAGGTGGCCTCGATCGCCTCGGCCACCTGCCGGCGCGGCGTGCGGTAGTCGAGCAGCACCGAGCTGCGCTCGGCCGACTCGGAGACCCGCCGGGGCACGGTCAGGCAGCCCATGTACGACTCGTACGGCCGCGACACGCGCAGCGGCGAGTCGAAGAGGTGGAAGACGGCCATCGGGCCCGTCGCCTTCCCCTCGGCGAAGCGCGAGGTGTTCTCGAGCGTGTCGACGGCGGCGCCCCAGAGCGTGATGCCCCGGTCCTTGAGCCAGCCGTGGAACTGCTCGAAGGAGTGGCCGGGCTCGTTGAGCAGGCGGCGGACGCGCCGGTCGACGATGCGCGCCACCTCGGGCCGGGCGTAGACGCGGCCGAAGCCGAGCAGCGGGTTGGCGCCCATCTCCGGCGTCTCGCCGGCCTTGGGCATGAGCCCCTCGCCGAGCGAGACCATGATGGCGTGGTTCTCGGGGAGCGTGCGGGTGAGGTGCCAGAGCCCCTCGCTCATCACGTAGGCGCTGATGGCGTCGGCCGCCTTCTTCACCTGGTTGTAGGCCTGCTTGTCCTTGCCCGCGCCCTCGCCGAAGCCGCCGAAGAGGTGGGTGCCGAGCGCGGTGGCGGCCGAGGTCATGGCGAGGCAGCGGGTGATGCCCCGCGGGGCGAAGCTGTGGGTGGAGACCGGGTCTCGCTGGGCGCGCTCGACCTCCACGTCCTCGAGCCAGAGGTGGAAGCGGAGCAGCACGGGGCGGGTGTCGAACGCCCACTGCGCGATGACGTTGCGCTTGTCGGTATCGGGAGTCATGGAAGCCCTGGGGTCGCCGCGGGGTTGCGGGCGGACCATTCTAGCGACCGAGGGGCCGATGGAAAGGAAGGAGCGCCCCCCACCGCCCCGAACGGCGCCGCCACAGCCCCAGGTGGTGATGCACCAGCGGTGTGCCGAGCCTATACGCTGGACGAATGACCAGACGACCAGAGTCGCCCGAGCCCATCCTCTCCCTGCCGACGACCTACGAGGTGGGGGCGCACGCGGTGAAGGTCACCCGCATCACCGAGGGGCGCTGGTCCGTCTCGGTGGACGGGGGGCCGGAGCTGGCCACCACCTACCCGACGCAGGTCGACGCCTGGGAGGCCGGCGTCCGGGCGGCCGATCGGCTGCCCGCGCCGCGCCCGTGAGGCCAACGCCTTGGCTCCCTCTCCCCCCTCGGGGGAGAGGGCCGGGGTGAGGGGGCCTCGACGCTCGATGACGCGCCGGTGACGCGCGCCGCACAGATTCGGTGTCTCCCCGAGGGGAGCACCGATGGCACCTGCACCACCGAGCGCGCGCACCCGGCCCCTCCTGCGAGGCGTCTCGCACCTCGTGGCGGCCGTCGCCGCGGTCCCGGCCGTCGCCGGCCTGGTGGCGCGGGCGAGGAGCAGCCCCGGCCTCTACGGCGCCGCGGTCTACGGCGCCACGCTCGTCATCCTCTTCGCGTCGAGCGCCGTCTACCACCGGATCTTCTGGCGGCCCGAGGCGCGCCGGATCGTGGGCCGCATCGACCACTCGGCCATCTTCCTGCTCATCGCCGGCACCTACACGCCGTTCTGCCTGCTGCTCGGGCCGGGCGCCGGCCACGTGCTCCTCGCCGTCGTCTGGATCGCGGCCGCGCTCGGCATCGGCGTGGTGATCACCTGGGACGACGCGCCCAAGCCGCTCCGGGCGGCGCTCTACGTGCTGTTCGGCTGGTTCATCGTGCCGGTCGTCCCGGCGCTGCGCTCGGCGGTGGGGGTCGAGGCGCTCCGCCTGCTGCTGGCGGGCGGCTTCATCTACACGGTGGGCGCGGTCGTCTACGGGCTGCGGCGGCCCGACCCGTTCCCCAGGATCTTCGGCTTCCACGAGATCTTCCACCTGCTCGTCATCGCCGCCGCCACCTGCCATTTCCTGGTGGTGGACGCGGCGGTGCGGGCGCTGGGGTAGGCTCGCGGGGTGCCGCCCCGCGCCCACCGCCTCGCCCTCCCCTTCGCGCTCGCCGGGGCGCTGGCCGCCGCCGCGCCACCGGCCCTCGCCACCGATCCCGACTCGGGCGGCCGGCCGGACGACGCGGTGACGCTCACGGTGAGCGGCGGCGTCAGCCTCGGCGCCTACGAGGCCGGCCTCTCCTGGGGCTTCATCCGCTACCTGCGCATGACGCGCGCGGGCCGGGCCGGCCACGCGGGCCTCTTCCACCCCCGGCTCGCCACCGTGACCGGCGCCTCCGCCGGCGCCGTGAACGCGCTGCTCGCCGCCGCGCTCTGGTGCGAGCGCCCGGAGCGCGACGGCGGCCCAGACCACAACCTCCTGCTCGACGCCTGGATCGACCTCGACCTGGCCGGCCTGCTGCCCGCCGCGGCCTCCGGCTACGCCCCCGGGGACGGCCTCCTGGCGGTCGGCCCGATCGAGCGGACGGGCCGCCGGCTGCGCCAGGCCATCTTCGGCGCCGAGGGGGCGGGGCGCTACCTGCCGGGCTGCCAGGTGCCGCTCGGCCTCACCGTGACCCAGGTCGAGCCGCGCGAGCAGGACGTGGCCGGGCTCACCACCTCGACGCAGCGCTTCGTCGTCCCCTGGCGGCTCGAGGTGGCGGAGGGCGGCGAGGTCTCGATGCGGCGCCAGCCGCTGCCCAGGGGCGAGCTCTCCGACAGCGTCCTCGACCTCGCGGGCATCCCGGGCGCGGGCGAGGTGGAGCCGTTCCGGCCCGAGGTGGTGGAGGAGGCGCTCCTCGCGTCGGCGGCCGTGCCAGTGGCCTTCACGCCGCGGCGGCTCTGCGCGCGCGCGGCCGCGGGCGGACCCGGCGGGCCGCCCGCCTGCACCGAGTACGTCGACGGCGGCGTCTTCGACAACGCGCCCATGGGGCTGGCGGTCGAGCTGGTCGAGGCGGCCGGGGGCGGCTCGGTGCTCCACCCGGTCCTGTCGATCCTGGTCGACCCGGACCGCCGGCGGCTCGTCCCGCCCGCCCCCGCCGGCGAGCCGGCGGCGTCGGAGCACATGACCTTCGGCCGGCAGCTCCGGCTCTTCGGCAACCTGCTCGGCACCGGCCGCCGCGCCGAGCTCGCCCGCGCCATCCGCTCGCGCGGCTGGAACCGGACGACGCAGCGGGTGCTGCGCGACTTCTCGGCGGTCACCGCCGAGCTGGCGGAGGTGCACGCCGCCCTGGCCCAGCTGGCGCCGCCAGCGGCCGGCGCGCCGGCCGCCGGCGAGGCCCGGGGGGAGGCGCCCCTCGCCGACCGGGCCGCCTTCGGCCGCGCCCTCTCCGCCTGCCTGGAGCGGCTGGCCGGCTCGATGGCGAGCGGCGGCGGGCTCGACCCGTGCGCCTTCGCGGTCTCCTCGCTCCGGCTCACCCCGGCCGCGCCGGGCGCCGCGCCGCTGCCACCGGAGGAGGTGGTGCAGCTCGCCGACCGGCTCTCCGCCTTCCTCCGCGCCGCCGAGGCCCGGCGGCAGCACGCGCTCGGTCCGGCCGAGGCCACGGCGCGCCAGGCGACCTTCCGCGCCGGCTCCACCGTCGGCGCCGCGACGCTCCTCTTCCTGGCCGACGAGGTGGGGCGCGTGGCGGCGAGCGGCCTGCCCGAGCCGGTGCTGCGCCGCTTCCGCGCCGCGGTGCTCGAGCCGGTGCGCCGCTCGGCCGGCTTCGTGCGGACCACCAGCGGCCTCTTCGACGGGCTCCTCTCGGCCGAGCTGGCTCGGCTCGCCCGGGTGGCGCCGCCCGCGGTGGCGGCCGAGGCCGAGGAGGCCCGCGCCGCGCTGGCCGAGCTGCCCGAGGGCGCGCTCTTCGGCCTCGGGACGCTGCAGGGGCTGGCGGCCGCCACCTCGCTGGCGGTGGCGCGCGGCGGCTGGGACTCGGTGGCCATGGCCGGGGCGCTGCGCGAGCTCCTCACGCTCGTCGAGGCGCGCAACCGCTTCGCCGGGCTGGCGAGCCGGCTGACGGCGCTGCAGCAGCAGGCCGCGGAGCTGGCCGAGGGATCGGGCGCCGAGAACCGGCTCACCGTCTCGAGCCGCTTCGCGCCGCTCGCCGGGGCGCAGCTCGGCGGCTTCGCCGGCTTCCTCGACCGGCCGCTGCGCCGCTACGACTACGACGCCGGCCTCTACGAGGCGGCGCACGCCATCGCCGCCGCGCTCTGCGCCAACCTGCCAGCCGACGCCGCCGGCGCCGTGCCGGAGCGGCTCCCGGACGACCCCTCGGAGCTCGACCTCGCCTCCCCGGCCACGCAGCGCTGCCTCGGGCAGGCGATGCGCGGCGCGGTCGACGCGCTCGGCGTCCGCGCCTCGCCCACGGGGCGGCGGGTGGTGGCGCGGCTCGCCGGCATGGAGCTGGCCGCCTGGCTCGGCCGGAGCAGCCGGGCCCAGCTGCTGCGCGCCGAGCCGGCCTGGTCCTGGCTCGACGAGCTCGAGACGCCGAGCCCGGGCGACCCGGTGCTGGCCACGCTCGAGGCGCTCACCGCGACCACCGTCCCCTGCCGGCCCGGCGACGAGGAGCCGCTCTGCCCCGCCGAGCTCCCGTTCGACGCCTTCCTGGCCGCGCTCGCCGCCCACGGCTACCGGCCCGAGTCGTCCGGGATGGCGCTCGCCCTGCGCGACCAGGACCTCTGGTGGGCCGACACCATCGAGCGGCTCTCGCGCCGCGCCCTCACCGTGGAGCGGCGCGCCGCCGGCGACGACCCCTCGCCGCTCTCCGCCGCCGTGACCACCGGCCTCTCGGCCGCCGAGCTGCTGGCTCGGCGGGCCGCCGATCGCGGGCCCACGCCGCGCCTCCTGCTCGACCCGTCCACCATCCCGGCCGCGCCGCTCGAGGGTCAGGGCGGCTGGCGGCGCGTCGCCGCCCATGCGGTCCCC
>DASTGK010000123.1:0-24111 GCA_035719085.1 Anaeromyxobacteraceae bacterium | reverse complement strand
GCTCGGGCGCGGGCGGGCGGCCGGAGGCGCGCCACCGGCTCGACCGCGGCCCCGGGCCCGGCCTCGGCCACCACCGCGCCGTGCGGCTCGCCGGTGGCGAAGAGCAGCTCGAAGGCGAGCGTGGCGGGGTCGCGGGCGTCGGACGAGGGGAGCGTCGAGATCACCTCGCCGATCCCCTTGAGCCGGGCGTTGAGCCCGGCCAGGTCCTGGTCGAAGGTGGCCAGGGCGAAGGCCACGCGCACGCGGTAGAGGCCGAGCCCCTTCAGCACGTTCGAGCGGAGGCGGTGCTCCTCGTACTCGGTGAGGACCTGGCGCACCTCGGGGCCGAGGGCCACCGCGTCGAGCGGGTCCTCGGCGGCCGGAGCGGCCGACGGCTCCCCGGCGCGCAGCCGCTCGGTGAGCCTCGCCGCCGCGTCCTGCGTGGCCGGGGGCGCGCCGGCTGACTCCTCCGAGATGATGAGCGAGAAGACCTCGGGCGCCTCGAGGAGCAGGTCGACCGCGGCCCGGTCGAGCCGCCGCCGCCCCATGCGCACGTCGTCGAGCAGGTCCTCGAGCGCGTGGGCCAGCCGCGCCATCCGCTCCACCCCGAACATCGAGGAGAGCCCCTTGAGCGAGTGGGCGGCGCGGAAGACCGCGTTCAGCAGGTCGGGGTCCGGATCGGCGCCGCGCCCCTCGAGCCGCATCAGCCCCTTGCCGAGGGCGTCGATCGTCTCCTGCGCCTCGGAGACGAAGTCGGAGAGCGCCTTCTGGGAGCGGTCGGCCATGGTGGTCGGCCGCCCGGCGCGGCCCGGCGGTCATCGTACCATCGGGGCCGCGCGCGTCGTGAGCGGCGCGAGCTCCACCGCCGCCCCGCTGGCGGCCCGGGCCGCCTCCAGGTCGGCGAGCAGCGTCCGGGCCTCCCCCAGCACCACCTGGCGGGCCTGGGGCGCCGCGGCGCCGGCCTCGAGCCAGAGCCGGGCGACCGTGGCCGCGTCGGCCCCCTCCACCGCCGGCAGGGAGACGGCGAAGGCGAGGCTCCCGGCCTTCTGCAGCACCTCGCAGGCGTGGCGGGCCGCGGTGGCGAAGTCGGCCGCCTTCAGCGCGGCCGGCAGGCCGATGGCCACCACGCGCGCCGCCGGCAGCCTGCCGCCGGTCGGCACGAGCAGGGCCTCGCCCGGCGCCCCGGCGTAGAGCCCGCCGGTGAGCGTGCGGGTGAGCGCGCCGCAGAGGCGCCAGTCGACGAGGCCGGCCAGCCCCTGGAGCGGCCGCTCCGGGCCGACCAGCACCACCAGCGCGTCGACGTCGAGCGCGTCGAGCGTGGCCAGCGAGAGCTCGCCCACCTCGAGGCGGCGCATCAGCCCTCGCCGCGCCGCGCCGGCGGCAGCCCCTGGGCGATCTTGTCGAGCACGCCGTTCACGAAGGCGCCCGTCCCCTCGGAGCCGTACTTCTTGCCGAGCTCGATGGCCTCGTTGATGACCACCTTCACCGGGGCGTCGCCCTTGAGCAGCTCCCAGGTGGCGAGCCGCAGCACGTTCCGGTCGACCTTGGCCATGCGGTCGAGCCGCCAGTTGGCCGACACGCCCTCGATGATCCCGTCCACCTCGCGCCGGTCGGTGGCCACGCCGCGCACCAGCTGCTCGGCCAGCTCCTGCACCTCGCGCTCGGTCGGCTCGAAGGACCTCCAGAAGCTCTGGAGCGCCTCGTCGATGCCGGCGGCGGCCACGTCGATCTGGTACAGGGCCTGGAGCGCGCGCTCGCGGGCCCGGGTGCGCCGCCCGCTCATCCGCGCTCCGCGCGGGCGGCCAGCTTCAGCACCTGGGCCTGCTCGATGGCGGCGGCCGCGGCCTCGGCCCCCTTGTTGCCGGCCTTGACGCCGGCCCGCTCCAGCGCCTGCTCCATGGTGTCGCAGGTGAGGATGCCCATGGAGACGGCGCAGGGGGCCTCGAGCGCCACCTGGGCCACGCCCTTGGTCGCCTCGCCGGCCACGTAGTCGAAGTGCGGGGTGCCGCCGCGGATGACGGCGCCGAGCGCCACCACCAGGTCGTAGCGGCCCGAGGCGGCCACGCGCTTCAGCAGCGCCGGCAGCTCGAAGGTGCCGGGGCAGCGGAAGACCTCGATGTCGGCGTCCTTGGCCCCGTGGCGGCGCAGCGTGTCGGCCGCCCCGGCCAGCAGCTGCTCGGTGATGAGCGAGTTGAAGCGGGAGACGACCAGCGCGGCCTTGAGGCCGGTGGCGATCAGCGTTCCTTCGTGGACGTTCACGGCGTGGTTCCTTTCCGGGGGCGCGGCGCCGGACGCGACGCGCTGCGCGCCGACGGGGCCGGCTTCAGGGTGAGCAGGTGGCCCATCTTGTCGCGCTTGGTGCGGAGGTAGGCGCGGTTGCGGCGGGTGGGCGGGGTCTCGATCGGGATGCGCTCCGACACCTCGAGCCCGTACCCCTCGAGCCCGACGATCTTCTTGGGGTTGTTGGTGAGCAGGCGCATCCGGCGCACGCCGAGGTCGCGCAGGATCTGGGCGCCGAGGCCGTAGTCGCGCAGGTCGGGCTTGAAGCCGAGCTTGACGTTGGCCTCGGCGGTGTCGAAGCCCTGGTCCTGCAGGGTGTAGGCCTTGAGCTTGTTGACGAGCCCGATGCCGCGCCCCTCCTGATCCAGGTAGAGGAGCACGCCCTTGCCCGCCTTCTCGATCTGGCGCAGGGCCGCGTGGAGCTGCGGGCCGCAGTCGCAGCGGGCCGAGCCGAAGACGTCGCCGGTGAGGCACTTCGAGTGGACGCGCACCATCACCGCCTCGCCGGCGCGCCACTTGCCCTTCACCAGCGCCACGTGCTGGTGCTTGTCGACGTCGTTCTCGTAGGCCACCGCCCGGAAGCCGCCGTAGACCGTCGGCAGCGGCGCCTCGGCCGCCCGCCGCACCAGCGTGTCCTTCACCATCCGGTAGGCGATGAGGTCGGCCACCGAGACGATGGGCAGGTCGTGCGCCTTGGAGAGCACCTCCAGCTCCGGGCGCCGGGCCATGGTCCCGTCGTCGTTCATCACCTCGCAGATGACGCCGGCCGGCCGCAGCCCGGCGAGCCGCGCCAGGTCGACCGAGCCCTCGGTCTGGCCAGCCCGCACCAGCACGCCGCCGCGCCGCGCCCGCAGGGGGAAGACGTGGCCGGGGCGCGCCAGGTCCTCGGGGCGGGCGTCGTCGCGCACCGCGGTGAGGATGGTGTGAGCCCGGTCCTTGGCGCTGATGCCGGTGGTGACCCCGGTCTTGGCCTCGATGGAGACGGTGAAGGCGGTGCCGAAGGAGCTGGTGTTGAACCCCTCGTCCACCATGAGCGGCAGCCGCAGCCGCGCCACCTTCTCCTCGCTGAGCGAGAGGCAGATGAGCCCGCGGCCGTGCTTGGCCATGAAGTTGACGGCGGCCGGCGTCACCTTCTCGGCCGCCATGCAGAGGTCGCCCTCGTTCTCGCGATCCTCGTCGTCCACCATGATGACGATCTTGCCGGCGCGGACGTAGTCCAGGGCCCGCTCCACCCGCTCGATCGACTTCTGCGTCCCGCTCTTCACGTCGTGCTCCCCGTCCCGTAGCCCCAGGCGGCCAAGGTGGATCCCTCGAGCGGCGCCCACTCGCGGAGCCGCGCCACGTGGCGGGCCACCACGTCGGCCTCGAGGTTGAAGCGGGTCCCCGGGCGCGCCTCGCCCAGCGTGGTGCGGGCCAGCGTCTCGGGGATGAGCGCCACCTCGAAGCGGTCGCGGCCGGCGGCCGCCACCGTGAGGGAGACGCCGTCGATGGCGATGGAGCCCTTCTCGGCGACCAGCGGCGCGATGGCGGCCGGCAGGGCGACGGTGAGCCGCGCCCCCTGCCCCTCCGGCGCCCGGGCCAGGAGCTCGCCGACCGCGTCGACGTGGCCGGCCACCAGGTGGCCCCCGAGCCGATCGGAGAGGCGGAGCGCCCGCTCCAGGTTGACGCGCGCGCCGGGGCGCCAGCCGCCGATGGTGGTGCGGGAGAGCGTCTCCGGGACCGCGTCGAACGAGACCAGGCCGCCGCCGCGCTCCACCACGGTGAGGCAGGCGCCCGAGCAGCAGACGCTCTCGCCGAGCACCAGCTCGTCGACCGGCAGGGTGGCGGGGCGCAGCGTCACGCGCGCGCCCCCCGCCTGCGGCGCGATCCGCTCCACCACCCCGATATCGGCCACGAGCCCGGTGAACATAGGGTCGGCGATCCTAGACCCGACGGCCGGGGCGCGCCAGCGCGGGCGCGCCGGTGACGAGCAGGTCCTCGCCCACCCGCTCGACGGCGACGCCCTCGAGCCGGAGCGCCTCGGCCATGCGCCGCGGCGCCACCGCCGGGCTCCAGCCGCGCCCCTCGCCGAGGATGCGCGGCGCGAGGAAGAGGGCCAGCCGGTCGACGAGGCCGGCCGCGAGGAGCGAGCCGGCCACGGCGCCGCCCCCCTCGACGAGCAGGTGGACGACGCCGCGCGCCGCCAGCCGCCCGAGGGCATCGGCGAGGTCGAGGCCGCCCCGCCCCCGCTGGCAGCGGACCAGCTCGACCCCGGGGCCGAGGTCCTTCTCCCGCCGGGCGGCGTGGAGCACGAGCGTCTTCGCCTTCGAGCGCTGGCGGAAGAGCCGGAGCCGCGGCGGCAGCGAGAGGCCGGTGTCGAGCACGACGCGCAGCGGGTCGCGCCCGCCGCCGCCCGGGAGCCGCGCCGTGAGCCGCGGGTCGTCGGCCAGCGCCGTGCCGCGGCCGACCAGCACCGCGTCCACCTGGTCGCGCAGCCGGTGGACCCAGGCGCGCGCCTCCGGGCCGGTCACCCAGCGCGAGTCGCCCGAGGCGGTGGCGACCCGCCCGTCGAGCGTGGCGGCGAGCTTGAGCGTCACGTAGGGGCGGCCCGCCGTCATGAAGGTGAGCCAGGGGGCGTTGAGCGCGTCGCACTCCTCCCGCAGGAGCCCGGCCACCACCGCCACCCCGGCGCGCCGGAGGCGGGCCAGGCCGCGCCCGTCGACGAGCGGGTTGGGGTCGCGCGAGCCGGCCACCACCCGGGCCACGCCGGCCTCGACGAGGGCCACGCTGCACGGGGGCGTGCGCCCCTGGTGGTCGCACGGCTCGAGCGTGGTGTAGAGGTCGGCGCCGCGGGCGCGCGCCCCGGCGGCGCGCAGCGCCACGATCTCGGCGTGCGGTCCGCCGGCCCGGGCGTGGTGGCCGCGCGCCACCACCCGGCCGCCCTTCACGAGCACCGCGCCGACGAGCGGGTTGGGGCTGGTGCGGCCCAGCCCCTTCCTGGCCTCGGCGAGCGCGAGCCGCATGAAGCGCTCGTCGGCCGCCCGGTGCGAGGGGCTCACGCCCCCTCCCCGCCCTTCTTCCCGCCGGCCAGCCCCTCGAGCTCGCTCATGAAGTCGCCGACGTCCTCGAAGGCGCGGTAGACCGACGCGAAGCGGACGAAGGCGACCGGATCGAGGTCGCGCAGGCGCGTCATCACCGCCTCGCCCACCACGCGGCTCGGGACCTCCTTCTCGCCCAGCTCCTGGATCTGGCGCTCCACCGCGGAGACCAGCGCCTCGATGCGCGCCGCCGAGACGGGCCGCTTCTGGCAGGCCCGGGTCAGCCCCTCCAGGATCTTCTTCCGGTCGAACGGCTCGCGCCGCCCGTCCTTCTTCACCACCGCCGGCATGATCTCCTCGATCCGCTCGTAGGTGGTGAAGCGGCGGCTGCAGCCCAGGCACTCGCGGCGCCGGCGCGTGGCCTGGCCGTCGCCGGCCTCGCGCGAGTCGACGACCTTGTCCTCGAGGTGGCCGCAGTACGGGCAGCGCATCAGGGCGCGATCAGATCCGATCGGCGTACATCGGGAAGCGGTGGCAGAGCCCCTTCACGTCCTCGCGGACGGCGGCCAGCACCTTCTCGTCGGCCGGGGCGTCGAGGACGCGCCCGACGAGCGTGGCCACCACGGCCATCTCGGCCGTGCCGAAGCCGCGGGTGGTGAGGGCCGGGGTGCCGACGCGGATGCCGGAGGTGACGAAGGGCTTCTCCGGATCCCAAGGGATCATGTTCTTGTTGACGGTGATGCCGGCCTTGCCGAGCGCCTCCTCGGCGATCTTGCCGGTGAGCTTCTTGGGGCGCAGGTCGACGAGCATCAGGTGGTTGTCGGTGCCGCCGGAGACGAGCCGCAGCCCCGCCGCCTTGAGCCCCTCGGCCAGCGCCTGGGCGTTCTGGACGATGCGCCGCTGGTACTCCTTGAACTCGGGGCGCAGCGCCTCGCCGAAGGCCACCGCCTTGGCGGCGATGACGTGCTCGAGCGGCCCGCCCTGGATGCCCGGGAAGATCTGGCTGTTGATCTTCTTGGCCAGCTCGGCGTCGCGGCAGAGCAGCAGGCCGCCGCGGGGGCCGCGCAGCGTCTTGTGCGTGGTCGAGGTGACGATGTCCGAGTACGGCACCGGGCTCGGGTGGAGGCCGGCCGCCACCAGGCCGGCGATGTGGGCCATGTCGACCATGAGCGAGGCGCCGACCTCGCGGGCGATCTCGGCGAACTTGTCGAAGTGGAGCGTCCGCGGGTAGGCGCTCGCGCCCACCACCAGCACGCGCGGGCGGTGCTCGCGGGCCAGGCGGGCCACCTCGTCGAGGTCGATGGTCTCGTCCGACTGGCGCAGGCCGTAGGGGACGATCTTGAAGAGCTTGCCGGAGAAGTTCACCGGCGAGCCGTGCGTCAGGTGGCCGCCGAAGTTGAGGCTCATGGCCACCACGGTGTCGCCCGGCTGCCCGAGGGCGAAGTAGGCGGCCATGTTGGCCTGCGAGCCGGAGTGCGGCTGCACGTTGGCGAAGTCGGCGCCGAAGAGCTGCTTCACCCGGTCGATGGCGATCTGCTCGACCTGGTCCACCACCTCGCAGCCGCCGTAGTACCGCTTGCCCGGGTAGCCCTCGGCGTACTTGTTGGTGAGCGTGGAGCCGGCGGCCTCGAGGACGGCGGGCGACACGAAGTTCTCGCTGGCGATGAGCTCGAGGCCCTCGGCCTGGCGGCGGGTCTCCTCGCGGATGAGGCGGGAGATCTCGGGATCGGCCTCGGCGAGGCGGGCAGTGGGCATCATGTGCGGAAGGCTCCTCGAGGGGGTGGGCGTGCCGTTCATAGCGCGCCCGGCCGGGGGGTCGCAACGGTTCCGAGCCGCCTGGAGCGCGCCGCCGGCGGGGGCGCCGGCGCGCCGATCCGCCTCGGTGCTCAGCGCCGGTCGAGCGCCTTCAGCTTCTCGACGCGCCGCTCATGGCGACCGCCCTCGAAGGGCTGCGCCAGGAACGCCTCGACGATGGCGGCCCCCACGCCGAGCCCGGTGACGCGCTCGCCGAGGCAGAGCACGTTGGCGTCGTTGTGGGCCCGCGCCATGCGCGCCTCGTACTCGGTGCGGCAGATCGCGGCCCGCACGCCCGGGATCTTGTTGGCGGCGATCGCCATGCCGATGCCGGTGCCGCAGACCAGGACGCCGAGCCTGGCCTTGCCGGCGGCGACCGCCTCGCCCACGGCGCGCGCGAAGTCGGGGTAGTCGACGCTGTCGGCCGTGAACGGCCCCAGGTCCTCGACCTCGCAGCCCTTGGCCCGGGCCGCCTTCACGGCCTCGGCCCGCAGGGTCAGCCCAGCATGGTCCGACGCGGCGATCACTCGGTCTGCCATCATCTGCTCCTCATGGAAGGGGCGCGGATTCTCGCACGAGGAGGGGTGCGCGGTCGCCCCCTCGGTCCCGCGCGGGGAGCGGTGTCAATGGGTCGTTACCCTAGTCTGGGTCGCACCGCCGCTCGGCGTGGCCTAGGTCCCGTACCCCGGGGTCATTGGCGTGAGTCAAGGAGCGTCGGCGTGCTCTGGGAAGGGGATGCGCCGCGCACAGAGAGGTCAGCGATGCGTACCAAGACGGTCATCTCGGCGGTGGTGCTGATCGCGGCGGCGGCCGCGCTCGCCGTCGGCTGCACGACGCAGAACAAGGGGCTCTCGGTCAGCGCCACCACCAGGTCGGTGGCCGCGACGGCCCCTGCCGCCACGACCACCACGGCGACCTCACTCGACGCCGGCAACGGCCTGAGCATCGACCGGCTCCGGATCGTGGTCCGCAAGGTCGAGGTCGAGGGCCCAGGCGCCTGCCCGGTCGCCCCGACCGGCCCGACCGGTCCCACCGGCCCGACCGGGCCGACGGGGCCCACCGGTCCGACGGGCCCGAGCGGCACGGCCGCCATCCTGCTCGACGAGGGGCACGGAGGCAGCGGCTCCGGCGGCGGCTCCGGCGAGGACATGGGCGACGACGACGGCGAGGAGTGCGAGATCGAGGGCGGCCCGTTCCTGGTCGACCTCGCAGGCGCCGACCTGGTGGGCGGCGTCCACTTCGTCGCCGACCTCTCGGTGCCGGCCGGCACGTTCGAGGAGGTCAAGTTCCAGATCAACACCATCAACGCGCAGCAGGCCGGCACCAGCGCCGGGCTGCTCGCCATGGCCGACGCGCACGCCTCCATCATCGTGGACGGCACGCGCAGCGTGACGGCGAACGGCACCACCACCACCACGCCCTTCACCTTCTCGACGCCGATCTCGGTCACCCAGAAGCGCGAGGGGACCATCGTCGTCGACCCGGCGACGGGCAGCAACGTGACGCTCGACATCGACCCGAGCGGCTGGTTCAAGACCGCCACGGGGGCGATGCTCGATCCGGTCGACCCGACGGCGCAGGGCGACATCCTCGCCAACATCCGGGCGTCGATCCGCGTGCTGCACGACGACGACCACGACGGCCAGGACGACGGCGACCACGGCGGGTCCGGCGGCGGCGGCGGCTCGGGCCACGGCGACGGCTCCGGCCACCACTGACGGGAACGCTCCCGGGGACGGGCACCGCCCGCCCGGCCCCGGAAGCGGGACGCCCCCGACCCACGAGCGTGGGCGGGGGCGTCGTTGTGTCCGGGCGGCGGGCCGCTAGACCTTCTTGAAGACCACCACCGCGTTGGTGCCGCCGAAGCCGAAGCTGTTCGACATGACCGCCTCGAGCTGCTTCTCGCGGGCCACGTTCGGCACCACGTCGAGCTGGCACTCCGGGTCCTGCTCCTCCACGTTGATGGTCGGGGGGACCACGCCGCGGGTGAGCGCCAGCACCGAGATGACCGCCTCGCAGCCGCCGGCGGCGCCGAGCAGGTGCCCCGTCATCGACTTGGTGGAGGAGACGACCAGCCCCTTGCGGGCGTGCTCGCCGAAGACCTTGTTGATCGCCTGGCACTCGGCCACGTCGCCCTGCGGCGTGGAGGTGCCGTGCGTGTTGACGTAGCCGATCGCCTCGGGGGCGAGCCCGGCGTCGCGCAGCGCCATGCGCATGGCGCGCTGCCCGCCCTCCCCCTCCGGCGCCGGCGAGGTGACGTGGTTGGCGTCGGCGCTGGCGCCGTAGCCGCACAGCTCGGCGTAGATGCGGGCGCCGCGCTTCCTGGCGTGCTCGTACTCCTCGAGGATCAGGATGCCCGAGCCCTCGCCGGCCACGAAGCCGTCGCGCCCCTTGTCGAACGGCCGGCTCGCCTTCTCCGGCGCGTCGTTCCGCTCCGACATGGCGCGCGCCGCGCAGAAGCCGCCGATGCCGAGGGGCGTGATGGTCGCCTCGCAGCCGCCCGACACCATCACGTCGGCCAGGCCGCGCTCGATGTAGAGCATGGCGTCGCCGAGCGAGTGGTTGCCGGTGGCGCAGGCGGAGACCGGCGAGAAGTTCGGGCCCTTCATCCCGTACTTCAGGCTGATCTGGCCGGGCGCCAGGTTGATGATGAGCGACGGGATGAAGAACGGGCCGACCTTGCGCACGCCCTTCTCGAGGTAGGTGCGGTGCGTCTCCTCGATGGTCCCGAGGCCGCCGATGCCGGCGCCGACGATGCAGCCGACGCGCTCCGCGTCCACCGTGGCCATGTCCAGCCCGGCGTCCTTCACGGCCATGTCGGCGGCGGCCATGGCGAACTGGATGAACCGGTCGTTGCGGCGCGCCTCCTTCCGGTCCATGAAGTCGCCCGGCTCGAAGCCCTTCACCTCGCCGGCGATTCGGGTGGGGAAGGTCGAGGCGTCGAAGTGCGTGATCGGACCGATCCCGCTCTTCCCCGCCACGAGCGCCTGCCAGGAGGCCTCCACCCCGATGCCCACGGGGGAGACCAGCCCGAGCCCAGTGACCACGACACGGCGCCTGCTCATCGGATGCACCTCTCAGCGAAGAGGATGGTTCCGCGGGGCACGTCGCCGCGCCCCCGGTCCCGGAATTCGCCAGCGCCCCGGGCTCTCCCCGGGGCCCCGACGGCTACTTCTTGTGGGTGGTGATGTAGTTGACGGCGTCCTGGACGGTCTTGATGTTCTCGGCCTCCTCGTCCGGGATCTCGACCTCGAACTCCTCCTCCATCTGCATGACGAGCTCGACGATGTCGAGGGAGTCGGCGCCGAGGTCCTCGATGAAGCTCGAGGTCGGCTTGATCTCCTCCTCGCTGACGCCCAGGTTCTCCGCGATGATCCCCTTCACCTTCTGCTCGATGTTCGCCGACATGGGTGCTCCTCCTCCGTTGAGTTCGATCCGGGAGACGGTCCGGTGCCGCGCCGCGGGACGCCCGCAGCCTACATGTACATGCCGCCGTTGACCTTCAGGACCTCTCCGGTCACGTACGACGCCTGCTCGCTCGCCAGGAAGCAGACCGCGTTGGCGACGTCCTCGGCGGTGCCCAGCCGGGCGAGCGGGATGTTCTCCATCATCTTGGTCTTGGCCGCCTCGGGCAGCGCCGCGGTCATGTCCGTGTCGATGAACCCGGGCGTGACCGCGTTGCAGCGGATCTGCCGCGAGGCGAGCTCGCGGGCCACGCTCTTCGTGAGCCCGATGAGGCCGGCCTTGGTGGCGGCGTAGGCCGCCTGGCCGGCGTTGCCCATCTCGCCCACCACCGACGAGAGGTTCACGATGGCGCCGCCCCGCGCCTTCATCATGGGGCGGGTCACGGCGCGGGTCAGGTTGAAGGCGCCGGTCAGGTTGACGTCGAGCTGCCGCCGCCAGTCCTCGTCCTTGAGCCGCATGAGGAGCTGGTCGATGGCGATGCCGGCGTTGTTGACGAGCACGTGCAGCCCGCCGAGCTCGGCCACGACCTCGTCCACCGCCTTCTGGCAGGCGACCGGATCGGCCACGTCGAACTTGCAGAGCCTGGTCTTCGGGGCGCCGGCCGCCTGGACGAGCGCCAGCGCCTCCTGCGCCGCGGCGTCGTTGCCGGCGTAGTTGAGCGCCACGCTGGCGCCGCCGCGGGCGAAGGCCACGGCCACGGCGCGGCCGATGCCGCGCGAGGCGCCGGTGACGAGGACGGTCTTCCCCTTGAAGTCGAACATGCGGGCTAGCTCCCCTTCAGCGCGGCCAGCGTCTTCTCGAGCGAGGCCGCGTCCTCGACGTTGAAGGTCTCGATCGACGGCGCGATCCGCTTCACCAGGCCGGAGAGCACCTTGCCCGGGCCCACCTCGACGGCGCGGGTCACGCCCTGGCGCGCCAGCTCCTCGACGCACTCGATCCAGCGGACCGGCGCGGTCACCTGCTCCACGAGGAGCGCGACGGCGCGGGCCGCGTCGGCGTTGGGCGTGGCCTCGACGTTGGTGACGACCGGCCGCAGGAGCGGCCGCCAGGCGATGCCGCGGAGCACCGGCTCGAGCCGGGCCTTCACCGGCGCCATCAGGGCGCAGTGGAAGGGGGCGGAGACGGGGAGCGGCAGCACGCGCTTGGCGCCGGCCGCCTTGAGCTTCACCCCGGCCGCCTCGACCGCGCCGGCGGCGCCGGCGATGACGGTCTGGGCCGGCTCGTTGAAGTTGGCCGGCGAGACCACCTGCCCGGTCTCGGCCGCCGCCTCGGCGCACAGGGCCGTCACCTTGGCCGGATCGAGGCCGAGCACGGCGCTCATGGCGCCCTGGCCGGCCGGCACCGCCTCCTGCATGAAGGTGCCGCGGGCCCGCACGGCGCGCGCCGCGTCGGAGACCGAGAGCGCCCCCACGCCCACCAGCGCCGAGTACTCGCCGAGCGAGTGGCCGGCCACGAAGTCGGGCACCACGCCGGCGTTGGCCAGCACCGCGGCCGCGGCCGAGGAGACCGTCAGGATCGACGGCTGGGTGTTGGCGGTGAGCTTGAGCGCCTCCTCGGGCCCCTCGAAGCACATCGTCGAGAGCTTCTCGCCCAGCGCGGCGTCGACCTCGTCGAAGACCTCGCGCGCCTCGCCGAACTTCTCGGCGAGATCCTTGCCCATCCCGACCTTCTGCGACCCCTGCCCGGGGAAGACGAACGCCAGCTTGCCCATGGTGCCCGCCACGCTACCAGCGCAGGATCGACGCGCCCCAGGCCATGCCGCCGCCGATGGCCATCATGAGGATGACGTCGCCCGGCTTGAACCAGCCGGCCCGGTTGGCCTCGTCGAGCGTCATCGGGACGCTGGCCGCCGAGGTGTTGCCGTACTTCTCGAGGTTCATCCAGCACTTCGAGGCCGGGATCTCGAGCCGCTCCAGCGTGGCGTCGAGGATCCGCTTGTTGGCCTGGTGGGCGATGACCCAGGAGACGTCGCTCGTCTTCAGCCCCTCGGCCGCCAGCACCTCCTGGCAGCTGTCGACGAGGGAGCGGACCGCCACCTTGTAGACCTCGCGGCCGTTCATGGAGACGTACTGGCGCCCCTCGGCCACCACCTCGGCCGAGATGGGGTCGGCCGAGCCGCCGCCCGGCTGCAGCAGGATGGGCACGAGCGAGCCGTCGGTGTGCAGCCGGGTGGTGCACAGGCCGCGCTTCGGGTCCTCGGTGCGGCGCAGCACGATGGCGCCGGCGCCGTCGCCGAAGAGGATGCAGGTGTTGCGGTCCTTCCAGTTGGTGATGCGCGAGAGCGTGTCGACGCCGAGGACGAGGGCGTTCGAGATGGCGCCGGAGGCCACGAACCGGTCGGCCACCGAGAGGGCGTAGAGCGAGCCGGCGCAGGCGGCCGAGACGTCGAAGGCGAAGGCCTTCTTGTTGCCGAGCTTCCCCTGGATCACCGCCGCCGCGCTCGGGAACGGGTAGTCCGGCGTGATGGTGCCGACCACGATGAGCTCGACGTCGGCGGCGGCGAGGCCGGCCATCTCCAGGGCGCGCCGGGCGGCCTCGACGGCGAGGTCGCTCGTGGCCTGCTCCGGGGCGGCGACGTGGCGCTCCTTGATGCCCGTCCGCTCCTGGATCCACTGGTCGCTCGTGTCGACGAGCTTCTCCAGGTCCGCGTTGGTGAGGATCTTGGCGGGGGCGTAGCTGCCGGTGCCGACGACGAGCGAGCGCATCGAGTCTCCAGGGTCAGGGGGCGAGCAGGGACTCGGCGGGGGCCACCGCCGAGGCGATCTCATCAGTGAAGTGCGTCAGCGCCGCGTCGCGCACGCGACGGATGGCGTTCTCCATGGCCAGCGCGTCGGACCGGCCGTGGGTGATGAAGCCCACGCCGTTCACGCCGACGAGCGGCGCCCCCCCGATCTCGCGCCAGTCCATCCGGCGCTTCATCCCCTGGAGGGCGGTCCGGGCCAGCAGGCCGCCGATCTTGGAGACGGTGGTGCTCATGAGCGCCCGCTTCATCACCTCGCCGACCACCTTGGCGGTGCCCTCCATGGTCTTCAGCGCCACGTTCCCGGTGAAGCCGTCGGTCACGATGACGTCGAAGTCGCCGGTGAGGAGGTCGCGCCCCTCGCAGTAGCCGGCGAAGTGGAGGCGCGAGCGCTTCAGGGCGGCGGCGGCGGCGCGGGTCAGCTCGGTCCCCTTCGACGCCTCCTCGCCGTTGGCGAGGATGGCCACCCGGGGCTTCGGCACGCCGATGACGCGGCGGGCGTAGACGTCGCCCATGAGCGCGAACTGCACCAGGTGGACCGGCTTGCAGTCCACGTTGGCGCCCATGTCGAGCAGGAGCGGCGAGCCCTCGAGCGCCGGCAGGACCGACACGATGGCCGGCCGCTCGACGCCGTCGGGGCGGCCGAGCACGAAGATGGCGCCGGCCATGACCGCGCCGGAGTTGCCGGCCGAGACCATGCCGCAGGCCGCCCCGGCCTTCACCAGGTCGAAGCAGACGCGGATCGAGTTGTCCTTCTTCCGGCGCATCGCCTGGCCGGGGTGATCGTGGAAGTCGATCACCTCGGTGGCGTGGTGCACCGTGATGGGGAGCGACTTGCCGGCCTTGTGCCGCGCCAGCTCGTCGCGCACCACGGCGTCGGGGCCGACCAGGACGACCGGCAGCCCCTTGCGCGCTGCGTTAATCGCACCCTGAACGATGGCGCCGGGGGCGTGGTCACCCCCCATCGCATCGACGGCGACGGGCGCGAGGCGCTCGGTCATCCCGGGTTACGTCGCGTCCGTGATCTGCTCGCCCTTGTACGTCCCGCAGGACGGGCAGGCGCGGTGCGGCAGCACCGGCTCCTTGCACTTGGGGCACTTCACGACGTTGACCCCCTTCAGCTTGAAGTTGGCCGCCCGGCGGCGATCGCGCCGCATGCTGCTGGTCCGCTTCTTGGGAACGCCCACGTGATGCTCCTTCTCTCTCGGTGCTGCGCGTGTACTGCTAGTCGAGCTTCAGCTTGGCCAGGCCGGCCCAGCGGGGGTCGGGCACCTTGCGGTCGCAGCCGCACTCCCGCTCGTTCAGGTTGGCGCCGCAGACGCTGCAGAGCCCCTTGCACTCCTCGCGGCAGACCGGATAGCCGGGCAGCGCCAGGAGGACCTGCTCGCGGAGGATGGGGTCGAGATCGACGATCTTCCCCTGGTAGGTCTCCTCCTCCGCCTCTTCGGCCGCGAAGCTGCCGGCCACCGGCTGGTGCGACGTGTCCTCCGCCGCCCCGTCCCGCTCCTCGTACTCGTCGGCGGGGACGAGCGTCAGCTCGAACTCCACCGGCACGTCCGCCGTCACCGGCGTGAGGCAACGCCCGCACTCCGCCTGCAGCTCGGCGCTCGCCGAGGCCTTCACGAGGACGCGCCGCTCCACCTTCTCGAGCCGCACGTCCACGTGCACGGGCCCCCGCGCACGCCAGCCCGCGCGGTCGCCCTGGACCATGGAGTCCAGGTCTTCGCGGGTCACGTCCCAGCGCCGATCGAGGCCGGCTTCCTTGATTTCGTCAATGTTGACGCGCATTTGCGCACTAATTCCGGGACGTAAAGGGGGCTCATTATAGGGGGCGAACCCCGCAAGTCAAGGCGCGCCCGGCCACCTGGCATGGCCCGGCGCGTCAACCACCCGGGGCACCCTCGGGCTCCCCGGCTCCGCCCCCACTTCGTTTAGAGCGGCCCCGGCCGGCCTTACGGCTTCACCAGCCCGCGGGCCACGGCGAGCAGCGCCGCCTCGGCCTTGGTCGAGACGTCCATCTTCTCGTAGATGCGCTTCACGTAGGTCTGGACCGTCCCCTCGGCGATGCCGAGCGCCTGCGCCACGTCGGCGTAGGTGTGGCCGTGTACGAGGAGCTGCAGCACCTCGAGCTCGCGCTTGGAGAGGGCCGGGCCGGACGAGGGCTTCTGGTCCGGGGCGTCGCCGCGGAACTCGGCCAGCAGCACCTTGGCGGCGCGCGGGCTGATCGGGGCGGCCTCGCCGGAGAGGACCTCCTCGACGGCCCGGGCCAGGTCCGAGGCGTGGAAGGGCTTCAGGATGTAGCCGGCGGCGCCGGCGCGCATCGCCGCCAGGACGCGGGCCGGGATGTCGACGGCCGTGAGCGCGATGCAGGCGGTCTTGGGCAGGTCCTTGCGGATGGTGGCGATGACGTCCTCGCCGCTCATCTTGGGGAGCCCGAGGTCGATGAGGGCCACGTCGGGCCGCACCTGCCGGGCCAGCGCCACGCCCTCCTCGCCCGTCCCCGCGGTGCCCAGCACCTCGAAGCCGTGGGAGGTGAGGACCTGGGCGATGAGCCGCGCCACCGCCTCGTCGTCCTCGACCGCGATCGCCCGGATAGCCATTCGTGTCCCCCGCCGGCCGCCGTGGGCGGCCCAGGTTCGGCACAGCGTACTAGTCGTACCAGCCTGGCCCCGCGGGGGCAACCGCTCGGCCGGGCCCGCCACCGGGACGGCGGCGGCTCAGTCCTCGCCGCCGACCTCGTCGTGCTCGCCGTACCCCTGCAGGTCGAGGGCGATGGCGAGAAGGTACAGGGCCAGCGAGGCGGTGCCGAAGAACTGGCCGAGGCTCATGGCCAGCACCAGCAGGAACGGCCCCGGGAAGACGATGGAGGCCACCATCAGCCCCAGCGAGGCCAGGGTCATGACGGTGGAGACGAGGACCAGGCGGCGGATGGTGATCTTGGTGATCGAGAACATCGCCTACTCCTTCTTCTCGGAGGCGGGCTGGACCGCGGCCACCGGCTTGCGGCCGTTGCCGCCGTGGGCGAAGGCGCGGGGGTGGATCACCTCGCCGCCGTGGCAGTCGACGCACTTGGCGTCGCCCTTGCGCAGATCCTCGAGCATGCCGGCGTGGTCCTCCACCTTCTGCCAGCGCGGGGCCTCGGTGGAGTGGCAGCGGACGCACATGCCGTTCTGGAACTTCTTGTACATGTGGATCTTGGGCCCGCCCTCGCCGTACGGCCCCGTGTTCGCGTACTCCGTGATGTACATGAACAGGTGGCGCATGCCGTTCAGCTTGGTCGTGACGGCGCCGAACATCTGGTAGTCGGCGTGGCACGTGTAGCAGGACTCGTGGCCGAAGGTGGCGTTCCGGCTGTGGATGGCCGCCAGGCTGGTCGAGGTCGGGTCGGCCGCGTCCTCGGTGTACGGCAGCATCACGTGGCAGGAGCCGCAGAACTGCCGCTTCAGGGTGTACTCGAAGCCGGCGATGTTGCCCGCCAGGGCGACGGCGAACGGCATGACGCCGAGGCCGAACAGGAGGACGATCTTGGTCGAGCGGCCCAGCGCCGGGCGCTTCACGAGGTACCAGACCAGGATCGCGATGGCGATCAGGGCGGAGACGAGCGCCGCCAGCCGGAGGACGTCTTCGGTCGAGTGGAGTTCGGGCACAGTGCGGCAGTTCGTAGCATGTGCGCTCGAAAGCGTTCAACCCCTACCCTTCTTCCTTGCGCGGCGCGCAGACGGTGCGCGCAACGACGGCCTGAACGCGGCGTCCGCGCCTGCACCGCACGGCCCGAATCGCCGGCAGGCCCGCGAACTGGCTTGCCTTTCGGGGAGGGATGCCCTAGATACGCACCCCGCAAGCGCGGTTAGCTCAGCTGGATAGAGCGTCGGCCTCCGGAGCCGAAGGCCACAGGTTCGAATCCTGTACCGCGCGCCATCTCAAGGGCCGGAACTTGCGAGGGATTCCTCGTCGGGTTCCGGCCTTTCCTTTGGTGGTTTCGGGCCTGCTGTACCACCGGTGTACCAAGCGCACTACGCTGGCGACGCCTACGAGTCCTCGGCCCGCCCGTCGGGCTCCGCCCGCAGCAGGACCAGCGTGATGTCGTCGTCCTGGCGCGCCTGGAAGGCGGCGACCTCCGCGATGAGCCGCTCCAGCGCCTCGGCGAGCGGCCGCTCCGCCACCCTCGCCAGCGCCTGCCCCAGCCGCTCGACCCCGAACATCCGCCCCGCGGCGTCCGTCGCCTCGCTGGCGCCGTCGGTGAAGAAGAGGGTCACGTCCCCCGCGGCCATGGGCACCTGCAGGTCCTCCACCGCGCCGGCCACGTCGGGGACGAGGCCGATCCAGGGGCCCTGGTTGGTGACCACCTCGACCCGCCGCTGGCACCGGCGCCAGACCAGCACGTCCTGGTGCTTGCCGGCCACCGTCAGGCCGCCCGGGTCCAGGCGGACCAGGTTGAGCGTCATGTACCTGGCCGTCCCCAGCCGGGAGAGGTTCTCCCAGAGCGCGGCGTTGACCGCGGCGAAGGCCTGGGCCGGCCCGTAGTCGGGCCGCTCCCGCAGCACCGAGATGATGCTGGTCTGGGTCATCATCATCACCAGCCCCGACTCGACGCCGTGCCCGGAAACGTCGCCCACGGCCACCCAGGAGCGGCCGCCCGGGGTGTGGATGATGTCGTAGTAGTCGCCGCCCACCTCGGCGGCCGGGCGCATGCGCGCCGCCACCTCGTAGCCCGCGGCGCGCTGGCCCCGCGGCAGCAGGGCGGTCTGGATGCGCGTCGCCAGCTCCATCTCGCCCCACAGGGCGTCGCGGGCCTCCTTGAGCTCCTGGCGCGAGCGGTCGAGCGAGCCGTTGGCCTGGACCAGCTCGGCGCGCAGGTAGAACTCCCGCTCCAGGAGGTCGTGCCGGAGGCTGGTGGAGGCGACCGCGATGACCACCAGGGAGCAGAGGAAGAAGAGGTTGCCGGTGAGGGCGGCCGCGTCGAAGCGGCCTCCGAAGACCGCCCCGAGCAGCACGTACATGCCGACCGTGATGAAGCCGTTGGCGGCCGAGTGGAGCGGCCGCCAGGGCAGCAGCAGGTTGACGGCCACCACCACCAGCATCAGCCCGGCGTAGTACCTGGAGTCGAAGCCGCCCAGGTCCACCGTCATCCACGAGATCATGAGGCCGGCGACGAAGGTGAGGAAGTAGCCGTGGACGAACGACCAGCGCGACGGCGAGGTCCGCTTGAGCACGAGCCACTGCAGGAAGATGAGCCCGGTCACCACGCCCCGGTAGACGGCGAAGCGGCCCAGCACCTCCCGGGGCATCGTGACGGCGTCGAGCACGAGGAAGAAGGGGATGAGGACCCCGCCCAGGATGGCCACGGACGCGGCGCCCCGGTGCGTCAGCTCGCACTGGTAGCGCTGGAAGGCGGTCCTGGCCTCCTCGGAGGCGGCCACGGGGGCGCGCCTCACCAGGCACGCTCGAGCCGGAGGAACATCTGGCAGCCCATGGCGTCGGAGGAGATGCTGCGGCGCGCCGCGGGCAGGTCCTCGGCCAGCTCCAGCAGGGAGGCCTCGGTGCGGTGGTAGAGGGACCAGTCGAGCCAGTACTCCATGTAGAGCCGGCTCGGGTTGCGCGCGTGGTAGTTGCCCACCATGAGGACGCCGCCCGGCGAGAGCAGGTCGAAGAGGCGCGCCAGCACGACCCGGGCCACCGGCGGCGTGAGGTAGTCGAAGAGCCCCATGGAGTAGATGAAGTCGAAGCGGCCGAGCCGCGCCTCGAGGCCCCGCCCCCGCAGCATGGTGCGGACCGAGTCGGCCACGTACTCCACGCGGAGGGGGTGACCCAGCGTCCGCTCCAGCCGGGCGACCACCGCGCGCGCCAGCTCGTGCGCGTCGGGGTCCTGGTCCAGCAGGACCACGGAGATGCGCGAGGCGTCCTCCTCCGCGAGGAAGACGTCCTGCAGCTCCCAGGCCGGCCCGGAGGCTACCGAGAAGACCCGGACGGGCGAGCTCGCGGGGCGCGCCGCCAGCACCTCCCGCAGGGCGGCCGGCACCACGCTGCGCCGGTAGCGCACGGCCTCGGCCGCCGGGTGGGACACCGGGTGCAGGTGCATGAGCTGGTTGAAGAGGAACCGCCCGACCGGCCGGTGCTCGTAGATCATCCGCATCATCTCGGCGTCGCCCGCGTAGCCGCGCGGCTTCAGGTTGGAGCGCTTGATGAACTCCGAGGCCAGGATCACGTTCCAGCCCTGGCGGCGCAGGTAGAAGCCGTGCCGCTCGTGCTCCTGGCGCGTGAAGTCGCGCACCTGCGCCTCCAGGCCGGCCAGGTGGGCGTCGAGGTGCGCGAAGAAGCGTGGGCCCTCGGCGCGGAGCACGGCCGCCTGCCCGGCCGCCGCGACCTCGCCGGGCTCGCGGTCGAAGAGCCGGTCCTGCTCGTCGAAGAACTTCCTGAAGACCGAGAGGTCGTAGAGCGCGTCGGCCACGAACTCGCGGAAGGCCGGGCGCACCAGCTCCTTCTGCGCCATCACCATCGGCACGCTCTGGAAGAAGGCGCCCAGGTCCACGACGCGGCCCTCCGCGACCAGGGCCAGGGCGTCGTAGACCCCGTCGAGGAAGATCAGCCGGCCGTCCAGCCCGTCGGGCGGCAGGACCTCGGCGAGGCGGCAGCGCCCCTCCACCGCCGGCCCGCCGTCCGCCAGCTCCAGCCGGTCGAAGATCGTGCCCGGCGCTGCGGGCTTGGCCTCGAACTTCACACCGGGTGACAGGCGCGAGCCCGCGTGGAGCTCCACGGCGAGGCGCACCCCCTGGTGCAGCAGGGTGGCCCGGCGCGCGACCTCGGATCGCGGCTCGGGCTGGGCGGCGCTCATCGGGTCATCGGGTGCTCCGGCAGGGCGTGGACGGCGGAGACGGCCAGGACCCCCGCCTCGTCCACGTAGAAGTCGAGCAGGCAGCGGGCCTCGTAGGCGATGCGCGTGAGCCCGAGCCCGCCGTGGCCCCCGCGATAGGACTCGGCGGACACCAGCTTCAGCCGCTCGACGTAGGCCTCGAAGGGATCCTGGAAGCCCCTCATCCACTGGATGGCCCGGTCGAAGCCGTGCAACTGGGCCTCGTCGGCGCCCACCCGGTTCCTCACCTCGATGGTGACCTCCGCGGGCGAGAGCTGGAGCGTGAGGCTGATGTCGGCACTGGCGTCGCCGTACTTCACGGCGTTCTCCAGCAGCTCCTGCGCCGCCATGGACAGGGCGTAGACGGTGGCCTCGTCCAGCCCGGCGCGATCGAGCGTGGCACGGCACGGCTCCCAGGCCCGCTGGATCGCGCTCCACTCTGGTGGGAGCTTGAGCTCGAGGCTCGGGACGGCGGGCATCCGAGGATGATAGCCGAAGCGCCGGCGGGGCCGCGAAGCACACCGCCTAAGCGGGCGACGCGGCGATGGGGGCCGCCGGGCCCAGCCTGCGCGTGGTGGCCCGGACGGTCAGCACCCACCCAGGTCCCACCCCGACGGTGAGATCGCACCCGCCTTCGTGCGCGATGCGAGACAGGCCGAGGCCCGCGGTGCGGCGCGCGGCGCTCGCGCGCAGCCGATCCCGGAACACCACCCGCAGGCACGCTGTGACGGTCTGTCGCAGGGGCTCGATGGCCTCCCAGTCCCGCTCCACCGGCAACTCGAACTTGAAGATCCGCCGAGCCATCACACCTCCGTGAACTGGACCGAGGGCGCCTTGCCGGCGTCGAACGGGCGCAGGGCGCGCTTGAGCGCGTCGAAGGAGACCGCCTGCCAGTTCTGGCTGGCGTCGTAGACCACCGTCACCCCCACGGCCGAGCGCTGCGCCGCGCGGATGAACTGGACCAGCGCGGCGATGGTGGAGGAGTTGAAGTACTCGAGCTTCTCGAAGTGGAGGACCATGGCGCGCCGCTCGGCGACGGCGGCGGCGAGGACCTCGTCGAAGATCGGCGCCAGCACACGCCAGGCCTCCCGGGCGGCGCTCTTGCCCCCGAAGTGCAGGTGCAAGGACCCAGCGTCATCGCGCTCGATGGCGGTCCGAAGCTCGCCGATGGCCTGGTCCATGAATCCTCAGCGCCGGCTGGGACCCGCCCGGCGCTGGACGCCTGCGGGTCCGGGGTTCCTCGCGTCTACGTAATCGAGGACCGCGGCCCGGACCGTCGGACTGCCGGGCGTCGCGAGTCTCGGCAGGGGGCGTCCCCTTCCGGCACTCTCCGTCGGGGATGGGTCAGACGACCCGCCGTCCCGTGGCCGATTGGACGCGCGAAGGTCATCCTCTCGCGGTGGCGCTGGTGGGACCGCAGAACGGGCCGATGCGGAGCAACGCGTCAAGGACTGAGCCAGAGGCCCGGGTGCTCGCTGCGCGCAAAGCGAGGCAGGCGAAGCTCGATCGTCACGCCAAGGCCGGCCACGGCGCGCTGGTGGCCGTGTCGCTCGACATGCCGGGCGTGGAGCAGGCGCCGCCTGGTAGCGCGGAGCTGTTCGTGTGGGCGCTGGCGCGGATGGAGGTCGCGCTCCCCGGCGACCGGCCCGTCCGGCTCCACGTCGGCGACGACGCCCTCGGCCCCTTCGCGCTGCTGGCGATGCGGGCTGCGCCGCTCCAGGCCGAGGCCGCCTGCCTGGCCGTGGAGGCCTCCCATCCCGCGGCGCGCCTGGTGGCGCTCGACGTCTACGGCCCGGGTGGCGTCGCGGTCGACCGGGCCGCGCTCGGCCTGCCGCCGCGCCTGTGCCTCCTGTGCGACGCCCCGGCGCGCGAGTGCATCCGGCTCGGACGCCACCCGGCCGAGGCGCTGGCGGCCCGTGTCGCCGCGCTCCTCTCGGCCCTGACGCCAGCCTCCGGCGGGCGGCCGCTCCGGCCCCGCGAGACCCTGGCCACGCACCTGCTCGCGGGGGCACGGCGCGCGCTCCACCTCACGCCCAAGCCCGGCCTGGTGGATCTGGAGGACTGCGGCTCCCGCCCCGAGCTCACGCTCGAGCTGATGGAGCGCTCGCTCGGCGTGGTGGGCGAGACCTGGCAGGCGCTGGCCGGCTCGCTGGCGCGCGGCGAGCCGCTGGCGGCGCAGGTGGCGCTGGGCCAGGCCGGCGAGCAGCGCATGCTGGCCCTCGGCCCCGCCGCCACGCACAAGGGGGCGCTCTTCCTCGGCGGCCTGCTGCTGGCGGCGCGCCACCGGTTGCCCTCCGACCGCGCCGACCTCTCCGCGCTGCGCCCCGCCGTGGCCGCGGTGGCCGGCGAGGTCCTCGAGGGGCGGCAGCTCCCCGAGAGCCACGGCGCCGAGGCGCGGCGCGCCTACCAGACGGGCGGGATCGTGCGCGAGGCGCGCGAGGGGCTGCCCGCCATCTTCGACGTGGCGCTGCCCGCCTGGGAGGAGGCCAGCGCCGTCGGCCTGCGGGGCGACGCCGCCGTCTTCTTCATGCTCGCGCGGCTCATGCAGGTGGTGGAGGACACCACCGTGCTCCACCTCGGCGGCACGGCCGGCCTGTACGTGCAGCGCGCCGACGGCCTGGCCCTCGAGATCCTGCTCCTCGCCCGCGAGGACCACGCCTTCTTCCTGCGCGCCACGAAGCGCGCCTGGCGGGCGGCCCAGCTCACCATGGGCGGCGTGGGCGACCTGCTCGGCGTGGCGCTCGCGCTGCTGGTGCACGCCGGCGAGCCCCCGCCGTAGCGGAGCCAGGTCGTTCTCCCCGGTCGGCCGCCGCAGGCGGCGCGGTGGCAGAGTCCCCCGAGCGGCCTACTCCGCGGCTTCGCGGCGGACGCTCCCGCCCATCGCAGCGAGCTTCAGGTACCGAAGGCGGGTGTACTTGAAGGCATAGCAGCCCAGGGTGAAGCCTACTCGCCCATCCCGGTATCCAGGCTTCAAGACGTACCACTTCAGGAAGGCGGCGATGGGCGAGAGCCACCGCTTGACGATGGTGCATCGCGCGTTCCGGTCCCTGAGATCGAGCGCCGAGATGGTCGTGTATTGATCCAGCCTCCTCGCGATCTCGCTCATGGACTCGAAGGTGATGTGGTTGAGCGGCGCCGTGATCTGCCCGATCGAGCGGTAGCCGCCTGGCGTCTCGTGGACGCGGTTTCCAGCCGAGAACGAGACCTGCCTCCGGTCGAACAGGCGAACCGGGTTGTCGGGGCAGTCCAGCGGGTACACCACGCGCACGCGGCGCCCCAGGGCCCACCACTCGCGCCGTATCCGATAGGCGTCATGCTGGAAGCCGCGCGCCTTGAGCTCCAGCAGCGCGCGCTCCAGCTCGGGCGTGACGACTTCGTCGGAGTCGACGGACAGGATCCACTCGTGCCGGCACAACCCGATGGCGTGCGTCCGCTGGCTGCGGAAGTCGTCGAACGGCCGGCCGTGCACCTCGCACCCGTATCGACGCGCGATCTCACACGTGCGATCGGACGATCCGCTGTCGACCACCACGAGCTGATCGACGACCCGCACGAGCGGGGCGAGCACCTGCTCGAGGTGGCGCTCGCTGTTCCACGTCAGGATGTAGCAGCTCAGCTGATCCGGCAAGAGTCGGCGCCTCCCTGACGTGCCTTGTAGCACGCAGCGAGCACGCCGGCAGGCCGCGACGCCGCTCCTCGCGACGCAGGCCCGACGATCCTCGCGCGACTCGTCGCCACCCGCCACGTCCTCAGGACGCGGTGACGGCCTCGTCCTCGATCGACTCGAAGTCGGCGGCGGTGACGACCGTCATCTCCTCGCCGTCGTCGGCCGGAGCGCCCCCGGCTGCCGCGGCGGCGCGGGTCCGCTCCTCGAGGGCGGCCTGCGCCGCCTCGACCGCCCTCGCGGCCGCGTCGAGCTCACGCCGGCGCTCGTCGAGCGCGGCCGCCCGCTCGCCTTCGGCGCGCCTCGCCTCGGCCGCCTCCGC
>DASTGK010000122.1:0-3190 GCA_035719085.1 Anaeromyxobacteraceae bacterium | reverse complement strand
CGGCGCCCAGACCCCCTGGCGCTCGCAGGAGACCATCCGGATCGACTGGACCAGCGAGGCGTAGGCCTTGCCCGCCACCTCCAGATCCTCGCAGTCGCGGTCGATCATCCGGACCGGCGGCGCGCCCGGCGCCACCGGGTCGAAGGCCAGCACCGCCCGGTCCTTGCCCACGCGCCCGTGGTTCACGTGGCCGCGCGTCCGCATCAGGCCGGTCGCGGTGCGCCAGTCGGCCTGGTACAGCGCGGCGTTGATGGCGGCCGAGGCGCCGGCCCGGAAGGCCCAGTCGCGCACGCTGCGCGGGTGCCCCTCCTCCGGCGCCGAGGCGTTGAGGAGCCGCAGCTCGAAGCGGGCCGGGTCGACCCGCACCACCGCGATGAGCCCGTCCCCCTCGCCCACCGGCGGCCCCGGGAGGAGCGCCAGCTCGAGCCCCGGCTCCAGCCGCGCGAAGGGCGAGGGCGCCGCCAAGGGCGGCGGCGCCGCGACCACGGCGGCGAGGAGCGCGAGAACCCGGACGACCATCCCGCGCATGGTACCCCGGCAGCCCCGCGCCGCGCCTCGGACCTCGCGCTACAGTCCCGGCATGGCCCACCCCCTCGCCGGGAAGCCCGCCCCCCGGGAGCTGCTCGTCGACGTCCCCGATCTCCTGCGCCGCTACGCGGCCGAGGCCCCCGACCCGAAGGTGGCCGCCGAGCGCGTCGCCTTCGGCACCTCCGGCCACCGCGGCACCTCGCTCCGGCGCAGCTTCAACGAGGCCCACATCCTGGCCGTCGCCCAGGCCACCGCCGAGTACCGGGCCGGGCAGGGGATCGACGGCCCGCTCTTCCTCGGCGCCGACACCCACGCCCTCTCCGGCCCGGCCGAGCGGACCGCGCTCGAGGTGCTGGCCGCCAACGGCGTCGAGGTGGTGGTGTCGCGGGGCGGCGCGCCGGTGCCGACGCCGGTCGTCTCCCACGCCATCCTCACGCACAACCGCGGCCGGGCCCCGGGCGGCCCGGGGCTCGCCGACGGCATCGTCGTCACGCCGAGCCACAACCCGCCGGAGGACGGCGGCATCAAGTACAACCCGCCCGACGGCGGGCCGGCCGACACCGCGGTGACCGGCTGGATCGAGCGGCGCGCCAACGCGCTCCTCGAGGCCGGCAACGCCGGCGTGAAGCGCATGCCCTGGGAGCGGGCCCGCGCCGCCGCCACGACGCGCGAGCGCGACTACGTGCGCCCCTACGTGCGGGACCTCGCGAGCGTGCTCGATCTCGAGGTGCTGGCCGGCGCGAAGCTCCGGCTCGGCGCCGATCCGCTCGGCGGCTCCAACGCCGGCTACTGGGCGGTGGTGGCCGACGAGCTCGGCCTCGACGTCACCGTCACGAACCCGATCGTCGATCCGACCTTCTCCTTCATGCCGCTCGACCACGACGGGCGCATCCGCATGGACTGCTCGTCACCGTACGCCATGGCCAACCTGGTGCGGCTGAAGGACCGGTTCGACCTGGCCTTCGGCAACGACGCCGACTCCGACCGGCACGGCATCGTGACGCCCTCCGCCGGGCTCATGAACCCGAACCACTACCTGGCGGTCGCCATCGACTACCTCTTCCGCAACCGCCCCGGCTGGCCGGGCGGCGCCGGCGTCGGCAAGACGCTCGTCTCCTCGGCGCTCATCGACCGGGTGGCGGCGCGGCTCGGCCGGCGGCTCGTCGAGGTCCCGGTCGGCTTCAAGTGGTTCGTCGAGGGGCTGCTCGGCGGGACGATCGGCTTCGGCGGCGAGGAGAGCGCCGGGGCCTCCTTCCTGCGGCGCGACGGCACCGCCTGGACCACCGACAAGGACGGCATCGTCATGGACCTCCTTGCCGCCGAGATGCGGGCGCGGACCGGGCGCGATCCGGGCGAGCTCTACCGGGCGCTGGCGGCCGACCTGGGGGCGCCGGTCTACGCGCGCGTCGACGCGCCGGCCACGCCGGCCGAGAAGGCGGTGCTGAAGCGGCTCTCGCCCGGCGCCGTGAGCGCCTCGACGCTGGCCGGCGAGCCCATCACCGCCACGCTCACCCGCGCGCCGGGCAACGGCGCCGAGATCGGCGGGCTCAAGGTGACGGCGGCCAACGGCTGGTTCGCGGCGCGCCCGTCGGGCACGGAGGACGTCTACAAGATCTACGCGGAGTCCTTCCGCGACGAGGCCCACCTGGCGCGGGTGCTGGAGGAGGCGCGCGCCATCGTGTCGGCCGCGCTGGCCGCGGGGTAGGATCGCCCGACGGGAGGGAAGCAGATGGCGACCGACTTCACCCGACGCGACGTGCCGGCGCTCCGCCAGCAGGGGCTCTTCCGGCTGGGGCTGGCGCCGAGCTACGGCATCGACGAGAAGGGGATCGAGGAGGGGCTGGAGCGCTGCCAGTACGTCTTCTGGAACCCGCGCGCCAGCCGCATGACGCCGCCCCTGCAGCGGGCGGTGAAGCGCGACCGGGCCCGCTACGTCGTGGCCGGCGGGCCGACGCTCGCCTACTTCCCGGGGCAGCTGGCCCGCTACGTCGATCGCACCCGCAAGCTGCTCGACACCGACTACCTCGACGTCCTGCAGCTCTACTGGTTCGGCAAGATGTCGCGCTACACGCCGCGGATGGAGGAGGAGCTGGTCCGGCTGCGCGACTCGGGCGCGGTGAAGGCGCTGGCCGTCTCGATCCACGACCGGCCCGAGGCCGGCCGGCTCGCCGAGGAGTCGCCGCTCGACGTGCTCATGATCCGCTACAACGCCGCCCACCCGGGCGCGGAGCAGGACGTCTTCCCGCGCCTGGAGAAGCGCCATCCGGCCATCGTCGCCTACACCGCCACCTCCTGGCGCAAGCTCCTCTCGCCGCCGCGCGGCTGGACCGGCCCGGTCATGACGGCCGGCGACTGCTACCGCTTCTGCCTCTCCTCGCCCCACGTCGACCTGGTGCTCACCGGGCCGAAGAACGTGTCGGAGCTGCGCGAGAACCTGCGCGCGCTCGAGAAGGGGCCGCTCGACGAGGACGAGCAGCGCTGGATGCGCGAGCTCGGCCGGAAGGTCCACGGGTAGCGCCGTGCACGTGCTCGTCGCCGGCTGCGGGTGGCTCGGCACGGCCCTGGCGCGGGCGCTGGTGGCGCGCGGCGACCGGGTCACCGGCGTCCGGCGCGATCCGGCCCGGGCCGCCGCCCTCGCGGCGCTCGGTGTCGAGCCGCTGGC